>NZ_JPHT01000008.1:177081-177238 GCF_000733325.1 Frankia sp. Allo2 | reverse complement strand
CCTCAACACCCACCGCAGCGCCGCGATGCGCAGGTTCCTCACCCGCCACGCCCACTGGCTGACCGTGATCCCCCTGCCCGCCTACGCCCCCGACCTCAACCCCGTCGAAGGCGTGTGGGCCCACGTCAAACGCGACCTGGGCAACCACGTCCGGGTC
>NZ_JPHT01000008.1:0-177075 GCF_000733325.1 Frankia sp. Allo2 | reverse complement strand
GACCAGCTCACCGCCACGATCAAGACCCTGCTCAAACGCGTCCAGTACCGGCCCGACCTGATCGCCGGCTTCCTCGGCCAGACCGAACTGATCATCGNCCCGNAACCGCCGTAGCCAGACCCTGACCATTCAAGCTCTGTAGCTCCCGGATCCTCGGGGCCATGCGCGCAGTTCGTCCTCGCTGTAGCGGTAGTCGAAGCGTTCGTGGATGTCCTTACCCGTCCACCGCTCGCTGTGACCGTGGAACCGGACGACCGCGAGATCGGCGGTCGCTGCGAGCACCGGCGGAATCGAACTTGGGTAGCCCTGGGGCATGTGGACGCACACGTGCAGAATCNTCTGAGAGGCGAGGAAATCGAGTGTCTCCTCACGGTTGCGCTCGTCCATCCAGGTGTGGTTACGGAATTCCACGTAGATCCGCACCGGCCGGCACCGGCGCTGGTGACCTCCGGTGGGTACCATCCGGACCTCAGCAGCGTCGGGTCCGTCCAGGAAGCCGTCCCGACCAGAATGTCACCCACGCCCGTCGCCTCCTCGCCGGGTTCCACGCTCACGAACCGGTACCCGCCCGCAAACGGCATGGTTGGCGCAGGACCCGTCAATCCGGGGCGGTGACCGGTCAGGAGGCGGTGACCGGTCAGGAGGCGGTGACCGGTCAGACGACGGCGAGCGTGGTCGACCAGAGCACCGCACCGCCGGAGTCCCGCAGCTCCACGGTGAGCCCGCCACCGGGATCGAGGTGCACGCGGCCGAAGAACTGCAGACCGGCCGAGGGCGGCAGGTTGGACTGACCCGCCGGAGGGGCCTTCACGAAAACAGCCTCGGGGCCGAAGGTGGGATCGAGCGTGTTCGGGCCGAACGTGCCGGCGTTCAACGGCCCGGAGACGAACTCCCAGAACGGGTCGAAATCGGTGAAGGCAGCCCGGTCCGGGTGGTAGTGGTGTGCCGCCGTGTAATGGACGTCAGCAGTCACCCAGACCACATTGCGGACCCGGTGCCGGCGGAGGCCGGCGAGGAGGTCCGCAATTTCCACCTCGCGCCCCAGCGGGGCACCCGGCCGGCCCTGCGCCACCGCCTCCACGCCGCTCGGGTTGTCCGGCACCAGCAGCCCGAGCGGGAGATCGGCGGCGACCACCTTCCAGGTGGCGCGGCTGGCGGCGAGCCCGGCCAGCAGCCACTCGCTCTGGTGGCGGCCGAGTATCGCCACGCCGGCGGGATCCTCCTGGGCGTCGGGATTCGGGTTCTTGAACGAGCGCATGTCCAGGACGAAGACATCGAGCAGCGGGCCGTAGGAGATCCTGCGGTAGATCCTCCCGCCCGGGTCGGCCCGACCGGGAATGAACGGGGTGTACTCCAGGNACGCCTGCCGCGAGCGCGCCGCGAGGACGTCCACCCGTTTCTCGCTGTACCGGGAGTCGTCGAGAATCTCACCGGGATACCAGTTGTTGAGCGTCTCGTGGTCGTCCCACTGGAACACCCACGGCACCTCGCGGTTGAACGCGAGCAGGTTTGCGTCGAGCAGATTGTACCGGTAGTTGCCGCGGTACTCCGCGAGGGTCTCGGCGACCTTGGACTTCTCCGGGACGACGAGGTTGCGCCACACCGAGCCGTCCGCGAGCGGAACCGTCGGGAGGATCGGCCCGTCCGCGTACACGGTGTCCCCGGAGCAGATCGCGAAGTCCGGGTTCAGCCGGCGCATCGTCTCGAAGATCCGCATCCCGCCGAGATCGGGGTTGATACCCCACCCCTGGCCGCAGATGTCACCAGACCAGACGAACGAGACGTCGCCAGCACGGCCGGGGGCGGTCCGGAACCGGCCGGTCGACGTCTCGCCGACGAGCGCCGGGTCATCCGCCGAGGCGAGGCGGACCCGGTAGAACACCTCCTCGCCGGCAGGCAGGCCGCGGACCGGCACCGAGGTGGTGAAGTCGGTCGCCGCGTCCACCCGGACGACGCCGACCCGCCGGGCTGCGGTGAACGTCTCGGTGGCTGCCACGTCGACCGCGAGCACCGCCGGCCGATCGGCCCGTGCCCACACCACCGCGCTGTCCGCGGTGACATCGCCGGACTGCACGCCGGAGGTAAACGTGGGCCGGCCACCCCGCACCTGGCCCGGGGCCCGGTCCGCGACCGCGGCCCGCGCCGCCGGACCCCCCCCGGCGGTGCCGGCGGCGGCCGCCAGGGACGCCACCGTCGCTCGGGCCAGCACATCCCGTCGGTTCGGCATGCGTTCCTCTGCCATCTCGCCCGGCCCTCCTGTCACTGTCCGTATGGCCGCAGTCCCCCGACGTCGACCATCACAGTGCAGGTTCCGGGCAGCCGTCGGCCCCCGTTTCGGAAGCGAAAAAGTGAACTGTGCGTGGCGTCCCGCACCGCCTGCCGCAGAGCCGCAGAGCCAGGGAAACCCTGGTAATCTGGGCCGCTCTCACGGCCCCTTAGCGCTTTCGCGATCCGTATCTACGTAGAAATTGCTATGATCTATCCGTAGATGCGGCTTCAGTCGGAGCTTTGCCGTCGGTGACCAGCCTTTACCTCCCTCGACGAGAAAGGGACGGACGATGTCTCCGCAGATCAGGCGGTTGATCAGAGTGGATGCGTGACATGTTCTGGCCAGGCCCCGCCCACCCCGACGACGAGACCAGGCACTGGCTCGCCCGGGTCGAGAAAGTCGCCCCAGTCCTGGTCCAGCACCGTGAACAGGCCGAACAGGAGAGAATGACGCCGCCCGACGTCATCGACGCCCTGCGTGAGCAGAACATCCACCGGATGTGGGTCTCCCCGGCCTTCGGCGGCGGCGGGGTGAGTGTCCGGACCGGTTCCGCGGTGCTCCAGGCGCTCGCCCGGATCGACGCCTCCGTCGCCTGGCAGATGGGGGTCCAGGGCGTCATCGGCCGGATGTCGGACTACCTCCCGGAGCAGACGGCCGGCCGGATGTTCCGGGAGAGCGATGGTCTCGTCGTCGGTGGGATCAACCCGTCGGGCCACGCCGAGGCCGTCCCCGGCGGTTACCGGGTACGCGGTCGGTGGTCCTTCGCCAGCGGCTCCACCCACGCCGACTGGCTGGTGTGCGCCTCACTCGTCACCGAAACCAGCGCGGCCGGCGAGGTAGCCGCGGGAAGTAAGGCGAACTCGTCGGCCCCGGCCCCGCCCACAACCCGGATGATGTTCGTTCCGCGGGATGCCGTCCGTTTCACCGACGACTGGTTCACGATAGGGCTGCGCGGCACCGGGAGCGTCAGCTTCACTGTCGACGACCTCTTCGTCCCCGAGGAGCACACCGTCGACGGCGGGCTGCTGCGCCGGCTGCCCGCGGCCCGGCCCTCGCGCGGCTACCCCATCGCGTACTACGACTTCGGCCCGTTCACGACCGCGTCAACGGCGCTCGGCATCGCCCAGGACGCGCTGAGCGCCTTCCCGGGGCTGGCGGTCAGCGCGGTTCCTGCCCGCGGGACGGAGACATTGGCGTCCAGCCATACCGTTCAGGCCGGCCTCGCCCGCGCCGCGGCCCTGGTCAGGGCGGGTGAACTGCTGCTCGACGATGCGGCCGGCCACGCGAGTGCCCGCCTCATCGGCGGGGAGAAGCTCAGCGCCCTGATCCGGCTCGCCGCCACCGCCGCCGGCGAAAACACCCTGAAGGCCGTGGACACCCTGCACGGCCTGGCCGGCACCAGGGCCCTGGGCGCGGCAGGCCGGCTCGACCGCTGCTTCCGCGACATCCACACCGTGGTCGCGCACATCACCCTGGCGCCGACGAACTTCGAGATGGTCGGGTCGTATCTCCTGGGCGGCTCGTTGCTGATGCGGCGCTGACCCCGTCCGATGCCCCGAGTCCCTACCCCCGAGCCCCGAGCCCCCGGGGACGGTCTGACGAGTGCCATCGCGGCGAAGGTCTGCCTGGTCGCCCGAGTGCCGTCAGGCGTTGGCGAGGGTCGCCTCGAAGGCACGGTCGACCGCCTCGGTGACCATCACCGCCACCGGCTTCGGCATCTCAGCGATCTTCCCGGCTGCCGCCAGAGCCTCGCCCACCAGAAGTGATCAGGGCGACGCCGGGACTTCGTCACCCCCGTGGGGAGCACCCGGTGGCACCCGTGGGAGTATGCCACTGGCAACCCACGGCCGACGCGAACGATTACATCAGTGTTATCAAAATGTTGTTGACAATGACCGGCGGCGTTTACGGTCGGCAATGGTCGCGCCGGCAAGACTCGTAGTCGGCGAATATTCGGTCCATGAAATCACGGTCCGCGATGCCGCACCCGGCGAAACCGTGTTCGACGATACCCCATCGAGACATACCCAACATCCGTTGCAACGGAAGCCCGCGAAAACATCAACATTCAAACAAGTTCCTGACATCGCGACCTGGCATCCAGATCCGAAGAAAATACATTCCGCCGCAACCCCGGCAACCCGTTATCCCACCGTTCCAGCACGGCCGACCAGGAGCGTTCGTGGCTCGTCCGCCCGAAGTGCTGTTCGTCTGCGTCCACAACGCGGGCCGTTCTCAGATAGGCGCCGCCCTGCTCGACCGACATGGTCGTGGCCTGTTCCGCGCCCGATCNGCCGGCACCGCCCCGGCCCCGGCCATCCACCCGGGAGTCGTCACCGTCATGGCCGAGGTAGGCATCGACCTGTCCCGGGAGTCCCCGAAGCGACTAACCAACGAGATGGTCCGCGACTCCATCGTCGTCATCAACATGGGATGCGGCGACGCCGTTCCCAGCTACCCCGACACGCGCTACCTCACCTGGAAACTGGATGATCCGGCGGAGTGCACGCTCGAGGAGATCCGGTCGATCCGCGACGAGATCGACGCCCGCGTCCGGGCACTGGTCTACAGTCTCGGCGTGGCCGCCCGCGTCGGGCTGCTGAAGAACCAGCCCGGTTACACCGGGATCCCGCCTGGCGGTACTGACCCGGATGCGTGGCGCTATCCTCCACCGGTCGGGGCGGGCGCACCCGACGCGACCGCGTGATCCGGCACGACCGCGTCGACGGGCTCGGCCTCCCGGTGCGGGATGATGATCGTCGCGCCGATCGGGACGGTGCCGCCACGCACGACGTCTGCGCGCAGGCCACCTCGGTCGCGTAGCGCGCTCCAGACCCCGGGGCGGGTGAGCTGTTCGAGGTAGGAGCACGGTGGGCAGGGCCGGACACCGAGCAGGACAACGTCGTCGATGCGGAAGGTCCGCCCGACGAGGTCGAGCAGCGCGACGCCCTCCGTCACCAGGTTTCGCCTGGTCTCCCACTCGGCCAGAGCCACCCCGGCATCCGCGGCCACGGCGGCGATGACCTCACGCTCGATCAGCGTGACGGCGCGACCGGCGCCACCGCGCGCGGAGTAGGTCCCGGTGCCGGTGGCGTAGCGGTCGCCTTCGAGACCGTGACCCTCGATCATTCGAACGGCCTCACGGGCCCGCATCCGGGTACCCCGGATCGGCGTGGTATAGATCCCGACCAGGCGTCCCGCGACCATGATGCCGACACTACCCGCTGGGACAGTATTCCATGGTCGGCAGGATCCGGGTGAGGCCGTCAGCGAGCGGATGAAAAGTGACGGCGCCCCTGGTGGAGCCCTTCATTGATCATTCCCTTCCCAGATGTCGGAGTCCGAGCTCCAACCCCATCTGCCGGTCCCCCCGAAGGCGTCGGCGTCCGCCGTGTCACCGGCTCCGGGCGGACCCGTGGGGTCCTCGGCGAAGTCGATGGCGGGAAGTGGGCCGACGTATTCGATCGTGAAGTACGGACAGGCGCGACGGAGATCGGCGACGGCGGCGTCGAACGCATCCACGGCGGCATCGCGCAGCAGAAACGCCCAGCTGAGCACCGGGTCATCCGCGCCGCCGTGCGGGCGCCGTGGCCGGTCGGACAGCGCCAGCGGACGCAGCAGGTCGAGGATCGCATCGGCCTGGCGCTGCCGGCGGGCGATGACCAGGTCGGCCACCTGCTGGCCCAGCCTGATCCGCGCGTCGAGATCCGCGGACGGCGTGACCCCGACGAACGGGCTGCCCGGCAGTACCTCGGTGAGGGCGGACCGCTCGTCCTCCTCCACGTCGAGATGCAGCTCCACCAGCCCTTCGAGCGCATCGAGCCGATCGGGCATCTCGTCGGCGAGCGGGGCGAGGACCTCACGGCATACGGCAGCCTCGTCGGGGGCGACGGTCCCGAACCGCAGCGGCAGCACGGGGCCTCCGGCGAGAAGTCGCTGCAGGATATCCAGATGACGCACGGCCTCGGACTCGCCCAGAATCCCGACATCCGCGGTGACGCTGACCGCCGCCGCCAACGGCCCGAACCGCACCAGGTGCACCTGCCCCGGAGGGTGTCCGATGCCGGGCGGCGGTGGCATCGGCGCCGGATGCCCGGACCGCGTGATGCCATAAATGATGACAGACATGGCGATCATCCCTCTCGGCCGCTGCGGCGGTCGCCCGGCGCGCTGCGCCCGGCCGGCAGATCCCGCCGGGCGTGCTCCTCGGACGATCCGCCACGCAGCGAGCCCACCGCCTCCTCGGCGGTATCCTTCAATCCTTCGAGCGCCCCCTTCGACTTCTGCCTCGCGGTGCCGTCGGTGACCTCATGCATGAGTCCGGGCAGGCCCGGGACCTGCTCCTTGGGCGCGAGGTCCAGCCGGTTCACCGCCTCGGCGAACCGGAGGTAGGTGTCCACGGTCGCGATGACGACCCGGGCGTCGGCCGTGAGGACCTCGATGCCGACCAGCGCGACCCGCGCGTAGGCGTCGATGACGATTCCCCTGTCGAGCACGACGTCGAGGACATCGGCCAGGCTGCTGGGCTTCGGAGCCCGGTTCATGGACTGGCTGGAGACGGTCATGGCGCTGTCCTCGCCTTCTTCCATCGTTCTTCGTCCGCGGAGGAGGCGGAGCGGGCCCTCGACACGCCGGGGGGGTCGGGGCGATCCCGTCTCCCCCGGCCCACCGAAGCACCCTGCCCCCGCACAGCGCCCCGTCCCGGCATGGCCCCCCCGGGGAACCAGCACCTCGCCGAGCTCAGTCATCGCCGCCACCATGCCGTCCTCCGACAGCACCATGCCGTCCTCCGACAGCACCATGCCGTCCTCCGACAGGACCCGGGACCCGATCGGCGTCCGGAACCCGATCGGCGGTGCGCACCCGGTCAGTGGTGCGCACCCGGTCAACCACCGGCGCTCCACCGCCGGGCGAGTCCTCGTGACCGTCGAAGGTGCCGCCCAGATGCTGGTAACCACCCAGCGTGATATGGACAAACGAGTAGGGCGGCCAGGGACCCGTCGCCTCGGCGGGGCACCCCGCCGCGTCCAGCTCCCGCGTCAGCGCGGTCGCCGTGGTGAGGAACGCATCCTCCTCCGAACGCGGCACGAGGTACGCGCAGTCGAACATCCGCCCCGGCCGACCGGTGTGCCGACGGGCGTCATCCCGCGCGATCGCGTCCACCTCGGTGTCGGCGCCCAGCCCATCGATTCCGGCGGTGTCGCTCGCCGCGGGGATGATGCCGTATACGTAAAGACCGCGGTCGGTCCGGGACACGCGCGAGGACGGCCGGATGCCAGGCCCGACCACGCCCACAGTTGCGACAGTCGACTCCGGAACGGACTCCGGAACGGACTCCGAGACGGACTCCGAGACGGACTCCGACTCCGGAACCGACCCCGACTGCGAGACCGGAACGGGAGGAAGGTCCCGAGGCGGGGTCACGGCCGGCCTGATGCCCTCCATCGCCACCCGGGTGATCTCACGGGCGAGGCACTCGACGATCTGATGTCGGGCGAGTTCGCGGGCCTCTCGAACGGCCTCCTCGACGACCTCGGGCGCGAGTCGCCGGGCGAGGGCCGTGAGATCCTCAGCCCCGGCCGTCGTGCTCATGGCCGCTACTCCCTCGTGTCGCGTCCCTCGACGGCCGATGCCCGGTCAAGGCCGATCCCCCTGCGCCAGCCAGGTGCCGGCCCCGCCGAAGAGCCGCTCGACCGCGTCCGCCGGATCCCGGCCCGTCGCCCCTCCGGTGGCGCGGTCGGTGAAACGGCCGGTGAAACGGCCGGCAGCCCGGTCCCTGGGCTCCTCCACACCCTCCCCGGCACGATTCACGATCTGCGCGGGACGGTCGGCGATCCGCTCAGGATGATCCTCGGCCCGCCCGGCGACGGGCGGTCCCGTCCTCGTCTGGGCTCATGGTTTCTGGACTCATGGTGTCTGGGCTCAGGGCCGGTGCGCGGCCCCCGTCCGCCCCGCCTCCAGGACAGGGAGGACCGAGGCGTCGAAGACATCGACACGCCGCCCATTCCCGGGACTACCGACTCCAAACTCCCAGCGTATGACGGGTGCCGACCGCAGATCACCGACCGGCGCCCCGCCCCGGAGGAGCCCCCGCCCGGAGGAGCCAAGGCCATCCAGGCCGAGGGTCCACTGGGGGTGGAGAGGTCAGCGCATCCTACGGGATCAGCGCGCCCATGCCGCCCGCGCTGCCTGCGTGGGGCTCGAAGATGTTCGGTCCGAGCCAGCGGACCGGGTGAGGATCCTCTGGGTGATCTCCTCAGCCGTCAGCGGCGGCGCGAAGAGAAAGCCCTGCGCGCTGTCGCAGGCGGCCGCGCGCAACCGCTCGGCCTGCATCGGGGTCTCGACGCCCTCGGCGGTCACCGTCAGGCGCAGGGTGTGGGCCAACGTGACCAGCGTCTGCACGATCTCCTCATCCCCCGGGTCGGCGTCCCGCGCCGAGTGGAAGCCCTCGACGAACGGTCCGGCGAGCTTGAGCGTGTGCACCGGCAGCCGACGCAGGTAGGCGAGGTTGGAATAACCGGTGCCGAAGTCGTCGATAGCGATCCGCACGCCCATCTCGGCGAGCCCGCGCAGGACCCGCAGCGGCTCGTCGGCCGTGCCCATGAAGGCGCTCTCGGTAAGTTCCAGCTGGAGCAGGTCCGGGGAAAGCCCGGTCTCGTCGAGAATGCGTCGGACCTGTTCCACCAGGCCGGCCTCGCGGGTCTGCCGGGCGGCCAGGTTGACGCTGACGAACAGGGCGTGCGGATGACACTCCTGCCACTGCCGCGCCTGCCGACAGGCGAGCTCCAGCACGCGCCGGCCGAGGGGCACGATCTGCCCGGTCTCCTCCGCCATCCCGATAAACAGATCGGGGGGCAGCAGACCGAGGCCAGGATGCCGCCAGCGGACCAGCGCCTCCACCCCGACCATCGCCCCGGCGGCCATCCTGGCACCCGCACCGTCGCCGAGGGCGATGATCGGCTGGTACTCGACGACGAACTGGTCCTGTTCGAGGGCGCGGGGCAGCATGGTCGACAGAGTGTGCCGGGTCACCTGCCGGGCGCCTCGCTCCGCCTCGAACAGGGCCCAGCGACCCTTCCCCTCCGCCTTCGCCCGGTAGAGCGTGATGTCGGCGGCCCGTAGCAGATCGGCGTAGTCCCCGCCGGCGACGGGCCGTTCGACGATGCCGATGCTCGCTCCGATGGACAGCGCGTGGTCACCCACCCGCAGCGGGCTCGCCAGCGCCGCCAGCACGGTCTCGGCGACGGCGACGGCGTCCGCCGTGCCGGCTGTGTCGGCGACAAGGATCACGAACTCGTCACCACCCATCCTGACCAGGAGCTGCTCCGGGGACAGCACCCGACGCAGCCGGTCCGTGACGGCGACGAGCAACCGGTCGCCGACGTCGTGGCCGAGGCTGTCGTTCACCATCTTGAATCCGTCCAGATCGATGAAGCACAGCCCGATGCGACGTTCCGGTCCCGTGGCCATCAGTTCGTGGACCCGTTCGATGAGTACCGTCCGGTTCGGCAGGCCGGTGAGCGGGTCGTGCCGCGCCTGGCGGCGCAGCTGGTTCTGCAACAGATGCCGGTCAGTCACATCCACGATCATGGAGAGCTGCGCACGGCACCGCCCGTCGTCGTCGCGCAGACACGACGTGGTCAGCTCGGCCCACACCACCGACCCGCCGATCCCGGTGAACCGCCACTCCATCCGGATGTGCTCCGGTCCGGCGGTCCGCTGGGCGGCATAGGCCTCCCGGAGCTCCCTCGCGTCCTCGGGATGCGCGAACTCGTCGATTGACCTGCCCTGCACCTGACCCGGGCCGACTCCGAGCATCCGCAGAAAAGCGTCGTTGGCGTCGATGATCCGTCCGCCTCCATCATTGATCAGGATTCCGATCGCGGAGCCGGTGAAGATCATCCGGAAGCGGGCATCGCTCGCGTGCAGAGCCGCGCGATGGATCGAGTCCTGCCCGGCGAGGATCCGCTCCCGCAGCGCATGGGCGTATCCCTGGGCCAGCCCGCCCTGCAACGCCGCCAGCCGGGCGCCGTACCCGTCGGCCGTCCCGAGTCGTAGGTCGGTGAGCAGTCTGGTGCCACAGATCTCGATGGTTCCGGCCAACGCGTCCGCGGCGCCGAAGGTGTACTCGACGACGGCAGCCCCGACCGCGGCCGCAGGGTCGGCCGTGAACGGTTCGGCGAGCAGGGCGTCGACGAGCCGGTCGCTCAACGCCCGTAACCGCTGCTCGACGTCGATCAGGCCGATCGCCGGATAGCTGGCGCCGAGGATCTCTCGGGCCCAGGCCTGGGCGAAGCGCGCGACGCCCTGCTGGCGGGCTGTCTGGGGCAGGGACCTCACCGCACGCACTCCTCATCGCACGCATTTCTTGCCGGACCATGACAAACCTTGGGCCTGACCCGCCCTGTGACAAAACCTCGGCCGCTGGCCGGAAAAGCGCCGGAAGCCGGAGAAAAACCAATAAAAAATTAAAAAAGTAAAGATAGCCAAGAAAAATCATAAAAACCAAGAACAGTCAGGAACAGGCGGGAACGGCGAGCTACCGGCGCCCGACCGCGGCAAGTATCGTGGAACGCACCGGGTTGTCCGCGAGGGGATCGGCGCCCATGCTCGCCGCGTCCGGGCGCCAGGCCGGCAGGTAGACCAGGCCCGGGTCAACGAGCTCGTATCCGCGGAGCAGACCGGCGATCTCCGCACGGGAACGCGGGGTCACCCCGGTAGGGGTCTCGTCGTAGACCTTGCCGGCCTGGTTGATCCCTACGGCCCGCTCGTCCGCGATCACATGCGAGATGGCCAGGTAGCTGCCCGGCGCCGTCGCCTCCCGGAAGGAATCGATGACGCCAGCCGGGTCATCGCTGTCGGGGACGAAATGCAGAACCGTCACCATGAGCACGGCGATCGGTTGAGAAAGATCGAGCAGCTCGGCCACCGCGCTGGAGCCGAGGATCGACGCGGGCTGCCGAACATCCGCCTGGAGCACCGTGGCCCGCGGATTGTCGGCCAGCAGCATCCGGGAGTGGATGACGGCGACCGGGTCGATGTCGACATAGACGACCCGGGCCTCCGGATTCACCCCTTCGGCGATCTCATGGACGTTACCGACCGTCGGCACCCCGGAGCCGAGATCCAGAAACTGTGTGATCCCGGCCTCGGCAGCGAGGAAGCGCACCGCCCGGTGCAGGAACAACCGGTTCGATCTGGCGATCAGCAGGGCGTCCGGGAGGATCTCGATGGCGGCGCGCGTCGCCTCCCGGTCCACCGCGAAATTGTGCGATCCGCCGAGCGCGTAGTCGTACATCCGTGCGGCGCTCGGGCGATTGACATCGATCCCCGCGGCCCACTCGGGCAACTCCTCCATGATCATCTATTCTCCTGTGCGACCCGCTAGACGACGTACGGTGAGGAGATTGTCTACCATCGCTACCTTCGTCACCACACCGGCCGGTGTCGCTACGGAGACCAGCACCCTCCACACCGCGTTCGCTCGTTTCACCGCACGCCCGCCATACCTCCCGCCCGGGCCTCCCGGCGGCGCGGACCGACCTCCGGCGGCGGCCCATGGGGAAGCCGCCGACCGTGCCGAATGTCCGGTTTGACCAGACCGTCCTACCCTGCCCTGCGTGGCCGTCCACGGATGACACTGGTCTGGAACCTGGATCGAGGGTCGACGCCCGCGACGGCCGAGGAGACCCCTACGGCCGCAAGAACCGGAAGAACCGAAAGAACCGGGAGGACCGGAGCTCGCGGCGGCANCCGACAGACCGACGGCGGCCGGGACAGCGCGGGTATTCGGGCGTCGCCCTCGGCCGGGACCGTACGAGGCTCCGGTACGAGGTTCCGGGTGAGGAGTGGGACGAGATGCGCGCCCTCGTCGTGTATGAATCGATGTTCGGCAACACCAGGGTGATCGCGGACGCCGTCGCGATCGGCCTGTCGACGTGGTTGGACGTCGGACTCGTAGAGGTCGGCACCGCGGACCCGGCCCTGAACGACGATGTCAGGCTCCTCATCGTCGGCGGGCCCACCCATGCGTTCGAGATGAGTCGGCCCGAGACCCGGCACGACGCCACCAGGCGGACCGAGGGCAATGTCGTGTCGCCGGGGATCGGGATCCGGGAGTGGCTCGAGGCACTGCCCAGGCAACCGAGTGGGTCGCCCGAGGGGACGCCGCTCACCGGAGCGGCCACGTTCGACACGAAGGTCCGTCACCCCCGTCCCGCGGGTTCGGCCGCGGCCGGTGCGGCAAGGTGCCTGCACCGTCTCGGCTTCTCCCTCCTCGACCGTCCACGGAGCTTCTACGTCGACGGCCCGCNGGGCCCCCTGGTGGCCGGCGAACCCGAACGTGCCCGCCGCTGGGCCGAAAGCCTCGGATGGATGGTCCCTGCCTCGGCGAAGGGTAACGCGCTTTCCTGAGGTCGGGTGGCCCAGGGGAATTGCACCCCTGGGCTCCAACAGAACGGAGCATGACAGTCTCCCGTCACTCCGCTCTTGTCATCCTCATCGCCAGGCGTTGGACGTCCATGCCCAGTGGGCGAAGAGCCCGGGGCGTTGGCGGGTGATGCGTTGCCAGCAGGCCAGGGCCTTATGGAACGGTCTCAGCCGTTTGTACTTCTTGCGGAGCCAACGCACCAGGTAGGCGTTGATGCGCTGTAGGAGGGGAAGCAGCGCGGAGCGGTAGAACGCCCCGTAGTACTGCGCCCAGCCGCGCACGATCGGGTTGATCTTTCGTGCCAGCTCGTCGAGGGTGTGGCCGGTCCGCAGGTGTAGCCGCCATCGGCGGACCTGCCCGCTGACCTTCTTCTGGGCTTCCTTGCTGATCGCGGGCAGGAAGTTCGTGAAGAACTTCCCGTGCCTGCTGCGTGCCTTGCGGGCGCGGAAGGTGTAGCCGAGGAACGTGAACGACGTGTGCTCATGGGAGCCGCGCCGGTTGCTGTCCTTGCAGTACACGATCCTGGTCTTGGTCGGGTGCGGTCGCAGTCCGACCTGTCCCATCCTGTCGTCGAGCGCGGCCAGCACGTGGCGAGCCCGACTCCTGCTGTCGCAGTGCACGATCGCGTCGTCGGCGTAGCGCTCGAACGCGACGCCCGGGTAGGTCCGGGCCAGCCACGCGTCGAACGCGTAGTGCATGAACAGGTTCGCCAGCACGGGTGAGATCGGAGAGCCTAATGAGCAGCGCTGGATTATGCGCAGTGCTGGCCTGTCGGGCCTGGTGAGGACCCGATCGGGGCTTGAGCGCTGCGCATAACCTGTCAACCTGTCAGCGGCGGGGGCTCACAGCGAGGTGAGCCAGTTGAGCAGGTCGGGGTCCTGGTTCCACTCGGGGAGGTCGTCGGTGACGATGTCGGTGTAGGCGGCTTCGAGCGCCTTGCGCTTGGCTTCGGTCGAGGCCCGTGCGTAGATTTCAGTGGTGGACAGGTCGACGTGTCCTAATATGTCGCGGATGTAGGGCAGGGAAATGCCTGCCTCCCCCTAGCTGCATGTGGCGGTAGCTGCATGTGGCGGCTTGGAGCCTCCCTCCGCAGAGCGACTCCGAAGGGCCAAATCCTTCATCTGCTACACAGCACCGCAGTCAGAAGCTCTTCCTACAATTCACTCCCTTCCACGTTCGTGGCGCACCTTGTCGTTTAACTTGTCGGTCCTTCAGGTCCTGCGGTCGTTGACCTGTCCGTGGTCTTCCCGACCGGTTGGATGATCGCTTGTCGTCGGTTGGCGTGGCCGGGTGGGCTGCCGGGGCCGTGGCGGGGTGGCCGGCCGGACGCCTTCGGCGGGCGGGGCGGGCAGGCGGAAGACCCGGTCGCAGCGCAGTCGGCCGACACCGAACCACGCACCCGGCGGAACACACCACTTCCGAGCACCTCAGGCGAGACTCGAGCGATCACAAGCGATCACGTAGATCGCAACCACTCAGCCAGTTGCCCGTTACAGAGAGACGTTCCTAGCGCCAACCGCCGCCGTCTGGCGACAGTCGCGAAGCTGCAGGTCGTCCTGCCATCCCTTGGCTTCCAGCGCCAACCACGGCGGGTTCGGGCGGACCGTCCGTCATCAAAAATGATCATGTTCGCCACCGCGCCGCCAGACCATAGGTGACCGCAGGCCTCACGCGTCGCCCCGAGGACGCCCATATTCATCCGTACAGTTGACGACATGGGCCACTCGGTGGGCTATCGTAAACGAATCAGCTGATGTATCGTGGTTGCAGGGGAAGGTCAGGATCATGTTTCAGATCTTCGAGGCTCTTGCGAATCCGCCCTGGTGTGACCTGATCGAGCGTCTGCACGTCGGCCTTGCACCACTCGGCGAGCTCGCCGAGTGGTGCAAGGCCGACGTGCAGACGGTCTGCAAGCACATCGAGGTACTCGAGCAGGCCGGCCTGGTCAGCCGCACCGGGGATGCCCACCGCAGCCTGGTGCGCCTCAACGCGGAGGTGTTCGACCTGATAACCACACGGATTGTCGACGGCTTCCGTCCGGAGCATTGGGGCATCGCCCCAGACAGGGCGCAATTGATGGGGATAATAGTGAAGAATCCGGGGCGAGCGCACCGGATCGTCCACCGGTGACCTGATGGATATCCAGCCTCAACGGCACGAAGGTCGGAGTTGTCGGGCTCGGCACGATGGGCGCCGGCATCGCCGAGGTAATGGCGCGCGCCGGCATCGAGGTGGTCGGCGTCGAGCTCAACGACGAGACGCTGGCCCGTGGGCTCGATCGGATCCGGCACTCCACGGACCGGGCGATGAGCCGCGGCAAGTTGACCAAGGTCGAGCGGGACGCCCTGCTCGCCCGTATCCAGGCCGGAACCGGGATCGAGGCCGTGGCCGACTGCCAGCTGGTCATCGAGGCGATTCCCGAGCGGATCGAGAAGAAGCTCGGGCTCTTCGCCGAGCTGGACAGGCTGTGTCCGCCAGAGACGATCTTTACGACGAACACCAGCTCCCTGCCAATCATCACGTTGGCCGTCGCTACCTCACGCCCCTCCCGGGTTGTCGGGACCCACTGGTCCAACCCCGCACCGGTCATGGGCCTGGTCGAGATCATCCATACTGCGGTCACCGACCCGTCTGTACTGGAGGATGTCGGGACGCTCGTCGCGAAGGTCGGAAAGACCGCGGTGGTCGCCGGGGACCGGGCGGGTTTCATCGTGACCGCCCTGCTGTTCGGGTACCTTAACAGCGCTGTCCGGATGCTGGAGGCGTGCTACGCCACCCGTGAGGACATCGACGCCGCCATGCGGTTCGGCTGCGGTCACCCGATGGGCCCATTGGCACTGCTCGNTCTGATCGGTCTCGACTCCGCGTACGAGATTCTCGACTCGATCTATCACACCTCCCGCGACCACCTGCACGCACCGGCCCCGCTGCTCAAGCAGCTAGTGACCGCCGGCATGCTCGGCCGCAAGACCGGGCGGGGTTTCTACACCTATGCCGCCCCTTACTCCTCCGAGATCGTCGACATGGTCGAACCACCCCAACTCGGCTTCTTCGCGGTCCCAGGACGGCCGGTGCACACGATCGGCGTGGTCGGCACCGGCACCATGGCCAGCGGAATCATCGAGGTCTGTGCCCACCATGGCTACAAGGTGGTGTTCCGTGCACGGAGCGAGAAGAAAATCGCCGCTGTCCGGACGAAGATCGAGCGGTCACTGGACAAAGCGGTCGAACGGGGAAAGATCTCATCGGACGAGCGTACTTCNACACTGGCACGGGTTCGAGCTTCGACCGATCTGTCCGTCCTCGCCGAGTGTGACCTCATCATCGAAGCGGTCGTTGAGGACTTGGACGTCAAACGGGCGCTGTTCGCTGAACTCGACACGGTTGCACGCCCGGGAGCGGTCCTCGCGACGACCACGTCCTCGCTGCCAGTGATCGAGTGTGCCACCGCCACGTCCCGCCCGCAGGATGTGGTCGGTATGCACTGGTTCAACCCAGCGAAGAAGATGCGCCTGGTCGAGATCGTGCCGACCATCGTAACCGCGGACGACGTGACCGCGACTGTCTTCGACGTGGCCAGGACGGCGGGCAAGTACCCGGTCCGGTGTGCCGACCGCGCCGGCTTCATCGTCAACACCCTACTGTTCCCATATCTCAATGACGCGGTGAAGATGCTGGAGTCCCATTACGTGGATATCGATGTGATCGATACAGCCATGAAGGTCGCCTGCGCACACCCGATGGGGCCGTTCGAACTCGCCGATGTCATCGGCCTGGACGTGACACTCGCCATCCAGCGCGCCCTGTACCGGGAGTTCCGCGAACCCGGGTACACCCCGACGCTCCTGCTGGAAGACCTCGTCAGGTCCGGATGTCTGGGGTACAAGACCGGGCGGGGTTTCCGGGTCTACTGAACATCTGCTCGATGTCGGCATCGTATAGGAGAGTTCGACCGTGAAAGAAATAAGGTCAGCTATTCTCGCCGGTGACACGCCCAAGGAGGCCTTTACATCCCTCCGGGTGCCGGAGACCTACCGGGGAGTGGTCGTCCGAAAGGAAGACGTCAACATTTTCAGTGGGCTCGCATCCCGCGACAAAGACCCCCGACGTTCACTGCACCTGGACGAGGTCGCGACACCGGAGATCGGCCCCGGTGAGGCGCTGGTCGCCGTGATGGCGTCCTCGATCAACTACAACACGGTGTGGACGTCGGTCTTCGAACCCCTGCCGACGTTCGGTTTCCTGGAGCGCTACGGCCGTCTCTCCCCGCTCAGCAAGCGACACGACCTGCCTTNTCACGTCGTAGGGTCCGATCTCGCCGGTGTCGTGCTGCGCACTGGGCCGGGGGTACACGCCTGGTCGCCAGGTGACGAGGTGGTGGCCCACTGCCTGTCGGTCGAGCTGGAACGGCCGGAGGGCCACAACGACACGATACTGGATCCGGAGCAGCGCATCTGGGGTTTCGAGACCAACTTCGGTGGCCTCGCCGAACTGGCTCTGGTCAAGGCGAACCAGCTCATGCCGAAACCGGCGCATCTGAGCTGGGAGGAGGCCGCGGCATCGGGCCTGGTGAACTCCACCGCATACCGTCAGCTGGTGTCGCGCAACGGCGCGGACATGAAGCAGGGAGATATCGTGCTGATCTGGGGCGCGAGCGGGGGTCTGGGCTCCTACGCCACGCAGCTGGCGGTGCGCGGCGGTGCCATCCCAGTCTGCGTTGTCTCTTCTTCCGAGAAAGCCGAAATTGCCCACAGGATGGGCGCCGAGCTGGTGATCGACCGGACGTCGGAAGGCTACCGGTTCTGGACGGATGAGCACACCCAGAACCCGAAGGAATGGCAGCGCTTTGGCAAGAAGATCCGGCAGCTCACCGGCGGGGAGGATCCGGACATCGTTTTNGAGCATCCCGGNCAGGAGACCTTCGGCGCCTCGGTCTATGTGGCCCGCCGCGGCGGAACGATCGTCACCTGCGCCTCCACCAGCGGCTTCGTCCACTCCTACGACAACCGCTATCTCTGGATGAATCTGAAAAAGATAGTGGGGTCGCATTTCGCGAACTACCGCGAGGCCTGGGAGGCCAACCGATTGATCACCAAGGGGCTGGTTCATCCGACCGTGTCACGGGTGTATCCACTGGACGAGACCGGCCAGGCCGTCTACGAGGTGCACCGCAACCTGCACCAGGGCAAGGTCGCGGTCCTGTGCCTCGCGCCGCAGGAGGGCCTCGGCGTGCGCGACAACGCGATACGGACCCGCCATCTGGAAGCGATCAACCGCTTCCGCGAGACGTGATCATGAATTTTGGATTTTCCGCGGGAATAGCGGAGGTCGGAATTCGCCAGCCTCCCCGGCCCTGCCGCCACCAAGACGGACGTGTACCGCGGTGTTGTTGCACGCGGCCTCCACCTCCTACGGATCGCGAGGATCATCGGCGGGGGNTCACCCCCNCATCAGGGAAGGGGCTCCTGTACCGCCATCACCGGACGCTGAAGGGAGGGGNTGTGGCGTGGCCTCCGAACTGTCGACCTCGGACTAGCAAGTCAACAATCTAAGCTAATCCAACATCAATGGAGGTTTGCCTTCATGAGCGGCGTAACCAGTTCGGATTTTTCGGACCACCTCGATACGCATGGACCTTTGCTAGTCGGAGCATGGAAGCTTGTCTCGTTCATCGTTACTGACCGCAATGGAATAATTCTCAGCATGCCCATGGGCACCCAACCGAGCGGTCTAGTGNTCTACGCGGCCGACGGCCACATGTCCGCACNCCTGCGCGACCCTCAGCGTCGCACCTCAAGCGCATCCGTCTCCGAATTCATGAATAGCTCGCAGGTCGACGCCGAATCGATCGCTATGAACCATCCCTACATCGGATACTGCGGAACCTATTGCCTAGAGGATGATCAAGTCATCCNTCATGTGCAGGTGGCGTCTGTTCCCGAATGGATTGGAGGGAACCAGGTTCGCAATTTCGCGTTGAGAGAGAATGTGTTGACGCTGTGTTGTCCGGCGAAGTGGGACGGCTCTGGCATCCGGCTTCCGTACCTGACGTGGGAGCGGATCCGGCCCGCGGAATCGCCAGCTGGTGCGACCGTAGCACCATAGCGGCCACCGCTGACGAAGAAAAGAGCCTGCCATGACGGGCGCACACGCTGGCCGTGCCAATTTTGGCTGGCACGCACGATTCATTGATCTGCCTGCCGGCCGATTCAGCTATCGGGTCTGGAGTGAAGATCGAGATGAACGAATGCGGGTCGTGTTGCTGCATGCCAACGCGGGATCGGCTGCAAGCTGGTCTCGTGTCGGCCCCGCGCTGGGGGATAGGTACCAGGTGTTCGCGCTCGATCTGCGAGGACATGGTGCCAGTGTTCGAGCACCCATCGGGTCGTACGGCCTACGCAAGGCCGCTGATGATGTGGTGTCCTTCCTGACCGCCCTGGGGGTCGAGGAGCCGATGCTGGTCGGCCACTCGTGGGGAGCCGCCGTGGCCCTGGTCACCGCGACCGGTGCCGAGTCGGAGCAGCTTCCCCCGACGGTGTCGAGTCTTGTTCTTGAAGACCCCCCGGTGATGATGTCACCAAAGCTGCAGCGCGAACAGATCAACGATCTGATCAAGGCCATCGCACTGCCCGAAATAGAACTGCGGGAAATCCTCGCCATGGTTCATCCCAGCTGGCACCCCGATGATGTGGACAGTCTGCTGGAGGGTTTCCGGTACGCCGACCCTGCCATCGTCGAGAGCCTGGTGCGCGATGGATCCTGTACGGGCTCGCTACTCCCGCTCCTAGGTCAGCTCACTGTTCGGACCCTTCTCATCCGCGCCAACCCGCTGCGGGGCGGACTGTGGTCCGACGAGGAATGGGCGCACGCACGCCGCATCCTGCCCGCCTGCTGCACCACCGTCGAGTTGCACAACGCATCACACGACGTGCACCGTAGCCAGTTCAACCAGTTCATCCAGGCCGTTCGCGAATTCGCAGAGATCTGAGAAGGTGTTTGAGATTGTCGGTCAGAAGGGGTTTGAGAATGGAGGTTGATAACGGTATGTGACCCGCCGGCGTGCGGGACGATGGCACCCAGACCCGCTGCCTGGACACGACGGCGAGCCGGGCCGCGTTCGGCCCGTCGGGCACCGCCGACGACCCGCCCCACCTACTTGTGCGCGCCGCGCTCATGACCACCTACGCGTCGCGAGCGACGCTCGGGGCCGCGATCGACGGCTCCCACGTCGGCGAGCAGACGCTGGCCGCCCGATCCTCGCCGAGCAGCCGGGGGTGTTCAACGCCCTGCGGACCTGCCTCGAACCGGAGTGGCAACGGTTCAACCAGCTTCCACAACTCGTCCGGGACCGGACGTAGAGCAAGCCGCTCTCCATCACATCCATGATCGTTTATCTACCGGGAACCGCCGCGTGAGACACGCTCTTAAAGTACTTCCATTGAGCTCACACCTGATCATCAATGGCACCAGCAAGGTTCGGAAGAGGCGGGCTGGTTTACCCGCCGAAGGTACTGATGTGATCACCGGAAGGACGCTTCAGGATCTTTTTGACCTCGCGGACGGGNGGAAAACCCGGCCTCTCGGGTAGGTGGAAAAGTTGCGCATAGGGCAGTAGACTACTGAATCATTATGGACACCATACATTCCTTCCAATCCCGATGGCCCCGGACGCCGAGGCACCGTGGCCGTCGAGCCATGGTGACGGTGCTTGGCGCCCTCGTCATCCCATCGACTCTGTTCCTCAGCGGTTGCGGCCAGAACTCCAAGCAGGACAACGGCGGCGCCGTACCNGTACCACGGGCCAGTATCGAGAGTCCGCAAAGTGCGACACCCCGGCCGGCGCCAGCCGGGGCCACCAGCCACGTTGCGGTCATAGCCCAGACAGCGGTCCCAACCCCTCCCGGAGGAAAATTCTAAGAACCTATTTTAGATCTTGCCCTAACCTCGGACGCATGCTGGGCGCCAGAGGATCGGACTCCGGCGCTCGGCGTGCCAACCGGTCGACAGCCCGCTTTATCGGGTCGGGATATGGGACCAGGGTAATTCCAAAACAGCTTCTTGGGTCGGGTGGCCCAGGGGATTCGCACTCCTGGGCTGGTAGGGGCAGGGCGACTCCGAAGGGTCAAAATCCTTCATCTGCCACGCAGTCGTTGGCCTGTCCGTGGTCTTCCCGACGGGCTGACGAGCGGGAGTGAGCCGGTCGGGTCGCGCGGGTCGAGCACNCCCCGACCCCACCCACACCACACCCGATCGAGTTACGAAACAGCCTTTTGCAGGATGCGGTTATTTGACGTCCATGCCGGCGCTAGCGTCGGGCACCGGAATGTGCGCTTTCGGTGTCGCCGGGGGGTCCAGTCGCCGTAGTGTCTCGTCCGCGGTGTGCTCCACCCGTCGCATCGTGAGGTGCAGGATCGGCGGAGTTATCATGGTGGTGATGAGTGCCACGAGGACCACCACCGTGTAGGCCGCCGTGTTCAACACGCCGAGGCGCAGCCCCACTCCGGCGACGACCAGACCGATGACCCCGCGGGCGTTCAGCCCGGCGCCGAGCGCGAGGGCCTCCCAGTGGCCAAGCCGGCTGGCCCGGGCTCCGAGGTAGGCGCCGGCGAACTTGCCCGCGACGGCAAGCAGCAGGACCACCAGGCCGGCGGCGAGGACCGACAGGTCGGTGAGCTTGCCGAGATCGACCCGTAGCCCGGCGGTGGCGAAGAAGATCGGCGCCAGCACGGTGAGCACCACCGTCCGCAGCGGCGCGACCCGGTCGGGAGCGAAACCCCGGCTGGACCCGATGACGACGCCGGCGATGAACGCGCCGAAGATCGCCTCAAGCTTCAGTGCCTCCGTGGCCGCCGCCGCGGCCAGGATCAGTACGGTGACGACCACGATGTGGCCACCGCCGTCGCGCGCCGTGCTGGCGTATCGAAGTGCCCGTCGGACCGTCGGAGGACCGACCACCAGGGCGGCCAGCACGGTGCCGAGCACGCTGACCACCGGCACGGCGATGTCACTGCCACGCACGCCCGTGGTCGCCATCGCCGACACTATGGAGAGTGCGAACCACCCGGCCACGTCGTCGACTGCGGCCGCGGCCAGGGTGAGCTGGCCGACGTTGCGGTCCAACAGGTTCATGTCGATGAGGATCTTCGCGGCTACCGGGATCGCGCTGACCCCGAGCGCTACGCCGAGGAACACCGCGAACACCAGCCGATGGGCGCCGTCCGCGACGAGAGAGTCAGGCAGCAGTAGACCCGCCGAGACGCCGAGGCCCACCGGAACCAGCAGCCCGGCGAGGCCGACCCGGGCGGCGGCCAGACCCCGGCGCCGCACCATCTGGATGTCCATCTCTATGCCGATGAATCCGACCAGCAGAATCACGCCGAGCTGGCCGACGGCGTCGAGGAGATGGAACTGGTCGGCCCGTGCGGGCAACAGCCAGCCGGCGAAGCCAGGCGCGAGCGCGCCAAGCAGAGATGGCCCGAGGATCACGCCGGTGAGGAGTTCACCCACCACTGCCGGCATTCCCAGCCGCGTTGCCGCCCGCCCGAGGAGATAAGCTAGCCCGAGCAGGAAAGCGATCTGGAGCAGGAAAACGAGAAGCGCATGGGGCGACAGCGCGGCTACCGGACCGGATGCGTTGACCATCACTACTCCTGGGAAGGTCAGGCGGACGTCTAAACCGACGGTGACGCCGAGCACGAGCGAGAGTGGCAGGATGAGGNAAACCGCCGGTAGATCCGATGCGCTGCGTGCGTAACCGTTACTCCCCGGGGCCGGCGAGCGTTTCTCGGTAGGTCATCGGGTCAGCCGCCAACCGCCCGCGCGATGGTCTTTGCGTACGTGTCGTAGGCGTTGCCCTCGGTCAGGAGCAGACGGGGGATGACGAGCTCACATTCCAGTAGCCGCAGCACACGGTGTTCGTCCCGCAAGCCGTCAACCCGGCCGAAGATCAACGGTCNGTATCGGTTCTCTAGTGCTTCATATACACAGTACGCCCACTCACGCTCGGCTGGTGTCGGCTGGATCACTTCATTCCGGCCACCGAACCGTTCGTGTGCCCACCAGCCGCCGTCCCGGGCGACTCTTTTGCGGACCGCGTGGCTCAACTTTCCGCCTAGGAAGACGAAGGAGAGTTCACCGTGAGCCAGGATCGATGAAAGAAAGGGCTGGACACAGACGTGATGGGTGGACACCAAGTCACGGAGCAGTGTCTCGGGTTCCGTGTCGCGGCGTGGTGCCACGCCCGTCGCCGACGTTGCTTCGTGGCCGTGCCGGACGAAGTGCGTTGCTGAGGTGCTCGGCCCGCTCCGTGAGACCCGGAAGGTGCGCCAGGAGCCGGCCGAGACGGTTGGCTTGATGACGACATGGTCCCATCCGGTCTGGGTCATGAGCGTGTCAATCGTCACGTCCTCGCCCCGGGAAACCCACCGGGTCGGGATCACCGCGATGCCGTCCTGTTCGAGCTCTGACAGGTACCGACGTTTGTCGAGCGTCCCGACGGCCACCCGCATCGAGTTCAGAATTGGAATCTTCCCGTCCAGCTCCAGATACAGTCTCCGGATCCTGTCAAGAAAGTCGGGCCGCTCGTGGAAGCCGCGGCACATTCGTAGGTTCACGCCGTCGAACGCTGTCCAGTCGACGGTGTGCACGTTGTCGAGATGGACCGCGACTGCCGTGACACCGTAATCAGCCAGGGCGGTAACGATCTGTGGGTACTCCGCGTGCGGCGAGTCCAAATGTAGATAAGCGATCGGTCGCCCAGTGGTAACGGCTTTCATTCATTCTTCCTTAGCAAGGCCTCGTGGTTAGCGAGTTCGCTGGCCGTCGCGCTGTCGCTGGGGCGGCGTACAAGCAGGCGCAGGCGTCGGATCGCCGTGTCCGCCCCGTCCCACAGATAGGCAGCGGAGAATCCGGCGAGCAGGGCGTACGGCCGCAGCCGGATCACCCATCGCAATCGGGTGTTGGCCGGCACGGGCAACCGGTCCAACCAGGTCGCGGTGCCCTCTGGTCGTAGTTCCGCGGGTTCCACCAGGTCATGAGCTNAAATATCTCGNCCGCGGTCCCCGCCGATCGCCAGCCACCACAGCTTAGGCAGCGGCGCGGTGACGTTCTGGACACTACGGACCGTTGGTAGCTTGACACCGTGATCCAGCCGCCACCGTGCGCGGGCCGCGAGGTTGGCCTGTAGCCGGCTCTGTATCCAATGCACGGTTTCCGGCGGCAACCACCGCCACAGCGGGGCCCGGGAGTAGAATAGCGTGGATTGCAGACGCCGCCGGACGCGGCGGTTCTTCGGGGTCTCCCGAGTGGTGTCGCCCTCGGTGTCGACGAGCCATCGGGTGAGCGCTGAACGGGTGCTGCCCACCGACCAGAACACCATCATATCAAGCACGTGGGACAACACGAAGAAGCGAGGATCCGCGATCGCGGCAGTGTACTTTTCGCGGACCATCGCGCGCAGCATGTGCCAGTCCTGGCGAGTGGCTCGGTTCACCCGCTCGATATACGCCCGGTCCAGGTTCCCGGAGCGGACGTCGTCCTGGACAATGTTGGCGAGATGCCAACTGGTCACCAACGCCAGCGCGATTCCCTGGCTGTAGTAGGCGTCGATGATNCTGCCCGCGTCGCCTACCATTGCATAGCGCTGCGGGCTGACGAACGTGTCGGTCCAGTGCTGGACGTTCCGGTAGGTCCGGAACTCAAGGAGTGACTCCGGTGCGATCACCTTGTCGAGGACGGGGTGCCGCCGGATGAGATTCCAGAACTGCTCCTGCGGAGTTCGGCCGGGTGGCGCCGACCGCTGGTCGAAAGTCGCGCCGACGCTGATCCGTTCCTTCGAGAGCCGGATGACCCAGATCCAGTAACCGGCCCCCCACAAATGTACGGTGTACAGGTCGCGTTGCGTATCGCGGCCGTTAGGGAAGGTATGCGTCCACTCGTCACCGAACAGGCCGTCGGTCACGCCCTCGAACTGGCCCCAGACCGCTGTCGTCTGAAATCCGTCAGTCAGTTCCCGCCGCTCCGCGGCATGTCCGCGGCCGCGGGCCAACAACCGGTTGCGTCCAGAACAGTCGACGACCCAGCGCGTTCGGATGATGTTGCTGTGCCCGGTTGTGCCGTCCAGCCATTCCACCTGGTGCCAGTCCGCTCCCGGGGAGATCTGTATGTCGCTCACTCGGGCGGTGTCGACGAAAGTGATTCCAGCACGCCGTCGGACGGCCGCACACATCGAATCCTCCGCTTCGGGACGGACGATCTGCATGTCGAGGAACATGCAGCGGAACCACTTCTTGTCGGGCGCAAGATCGTAGAGATAATGCGGCGGATGCGGGTCGGCGTTGATGGCCCACTCGGTGGCGTCGTGGAAGTCTGATCTGTTCTCCGTGCCGTGGGAGAACCATACACCGAGTTTCGCGAATGATTCCTCGGTGATGAACTCATCCAGCTCGCCCACAGTGCGGAGAAAAGCACTTGTGAAGACTAGGAACGACTCTCCAACCTTGTAGCTGTGTTTCTTGTCGCGAAGGTTGTCGATCAGCGTTACTCGCAGGCCTCGTTTGGCAAGCTGAAGGGCGTTCGCCAGGCCTATGATGCCGGCACCGACTACCACGACATCAGTTTCGGAGGTCGTCTGCCGAATCACCGGCAAGCCCTTCGGTGAATGCGCTTTCTCGTTGGTCATCAAATCAGATCTTTGTCGAAGTTTCCGGGAAACGCGGTCGGCCTCGCCCACCGGCTGGATTTTCGCATCTGGTCTCGCGTGCTTAGTCTCGCATAAATTTACTTCGTCATAAGCGCACAGGACTGGTGTCGACGATACCAAGGGACTTTGTTGGCTAGCTCCGCAACCAGATCCGGCCGCCACGTTAACGATCTTCCTAACTGCCCTGCTTCGCAGGGTCTCCCCCAACTCTGGCGTCATCTCATTGCATGGAACACGGATGTACAACACCCGACTATTACAATTGATTGGCCTGTGGATGTGCCATTGCCCTGGCTGCCTACACCCGCTCCAGCCGGTCGGCTCCGGTCCCCGGCATCCCAAGGCTGCTGGCAGTGCAGTCTGCGTCCTCGGCATGGGTGCAGCCTGAGCGACGGACCGGTGTGCGGGGACGGGAGAACTACCTGTCTCACTACCTGTCCGCTCGCCTGCCCACCTGTCTGTCCCAGTTGTCCACCTGTCCGTCCCAGTTGTCCACTTATCCGACCAAGTTGTGTCCCCCCACAGGTAGCGGGACGGTGTTGTGTGTGTCCGGACGTGGAAGGTCGAACCTGCCGGCGGAACTAACCAGCTTCGTCGGTCGCAGACAGGAG
Source organism: Frankia sp. Allo2 (assembly GCF_000733325.1). Taxonomy (NCBI): domain Bacteria; kingdom Bacillati; phylum Actinomycetota; class Actinomycetes; order Frankiales; family Frankiaceae; genus Frankia; species Frankia sp. Allo2. Next base: position 151,066 of record NZ_JPHT01000008.1, on the reverse strand, counting down.
CTGGCAGAGGCATTGCGGTTGCTGGCCGGCGCCCGGTTGCTCACGCTGACCGGGCCCGGGGGGGTCGGGAAGACCCGCCTCGCCCTTCGGCTCGCGGCGGACCGGCAGCGCGCGTTCCCCGACGGTGTCTGGATCGCCGAGTTGGCCGACCTCGACGACCCGTCACTGGTCGTCGACGCGGTCGCCGAGGCGATGGACCTGCAGTTCCTCTCCGGGCGATGGACCGCGGCGACGCTCGCCGCGCACCTTGCTCCGCGCAGGATCCTGCTCGTGCTCGACAACTGCGAGCACCTCGTGGACACGTGTGCCCGGCTCGTCAACACCCTGCTGCGCGCGGGCCCGGACCTGCGGGTCATCGCAACCAGCCGCCACCTGCTCGGGGTGGCGGGGGAACGGGTGCTGAAGGTGCCCCCGCTGAGAGTACCCCCGGTGCCGGCCCCGGGCGCGGACCAGTCCGCGTTGGCTGGCGGGCTCATCCAGTACGAGGCGGTGAGCCTGCTGGCGGAGCGCGCGGCGGCGGTACTGGGGGAATTCAGCCTCGACGAGGGCAACTGGCGGACCGTCGCGTCGCTGTGCCATCGCCTGGATGGCATCCCGCTGGCGATCGAACTGGCGGCTGCTCGGCTCCGGACGCTGTCCCTGGAGCAGATCCTCGATCGGCTCGACAACCGCTACGCCCTGTTGACGCGAGGCAACAGGGCCGGACCCCGCCGCCAGCAGACCCTGCGCGCGCTGATCGACTGGAGCTTCGGCCTGTGCAATCCCGAGGAGCAGCAGATGTGGGCGTGCCTGTCGGTGTTCGCCGACGGGTTCACCTTGGAGGCGGCTGAGCAGGTGGAGGGCGCCNGGTACCCGCCGGCAGTCGTGCTGGACGTGCTGAGCGGGCTGGTTGACAAGTCGATTCTGGTCCGTGACGACGACGAGGGGATGGTCCGGTTCCGGATGCTGGACACCATTCACCAGTACGGCCAGGACCGCCTGCGCGAGTCCGGTCGGGAACAGGACGTGCGCCGTCGGCATCTCGCCTACTACCGCCGGATGGCGGCCCTCGCCGACGCTCAGTGGTGCAGCCCGGCCCAACTGGACTGGATCCGGCGGATCCGGAACGAGCAAGCGAACCTACGGGTTGCGCTGGACCTCTGCCTCACCACACCGGGCCTGGCGGAGACCGCTCTGTCCATCATGGTGGCCTTGTGGCAATACTGGGCCGCCATCGGGCTACTCAGCGAGGCGCGCTTCTGGTTTGATCGGGGGCTGAGCAAGGCCACGGAGCCGGACGGGATCCGGGCCATCGGTCTGCAATCGGCCGCCCACGCCGCGTCCCTCCAGGGCGACATCACCGCGGCGGCGTCGCTGCTGGCCGAGGCTCGCGATCTGGCCGCCAGGCTGCACGAGCAGCGGGTGCTCGCACGCATCGCCTGCGTCGAGGGCAGGCTCGCCGCCATCAGCGGGGACACGTCGGCGGCGGTGGAGCGCAGTCAGGACGCCCGCCGCCGGTTCACTGACCTCGACGAGCCGCTCGGTCTCGCCCAATCACTGCTCTATCTCGGGCTGGCCCACGGAATCCGCGAGGAACAGGACGCGGCGGCGACCGTCTTCGCGGAATGCGTGGCGTTGACCGAGCGCTTCGGCGAATGCTGCTTCCGCTCGTTCGCTCTGTGCGGCCTCGGTCTNGCGGCCTGGCAGCTAGGCGAGTTGGAGCAGGCGATGGAGCACCATGCCGCGGCCATCTCCCTCAAATACGCGTTCCACGACCATGTCGGCATCGCCGTCGCGCTGGAGCAGCAGGCGTGGGTCATGGCCTCGGCCGGTCGGCACCACGAGTCCGCGGTCCTGCTCGGCGCGGCCGGGCGGATCTGGCGTGAGACCGGGGCGTCGATCGCCGTCTTCGGGCTCGCCTCGTTCCACCACCGATGCGAGGCGTCCCTGCGACGCGTCCTGGATCAACGGAAGCTCGAACGCGCCCTAGCGCAGGGCGCGGAACTCGACCTGGACGAGGCCGTCGCCGCGGCTACCCAGGGCACCGGGACTCCCGTCGCCCACCCCGTCGTTCCCGCCGGCGAGCCGGAGGTGCCCCTGACCCCTCGGGAGCGTCAGGTGGCGGACCTCGTCGCCCGCGGTCTGAGCAACAAGGAGATCGCGAGCTACCTGGTGATCGCCCAGCGCACGGCGGAAGGTCACGTCGAGCGCATTCTCGGCAAGCTCGGTTTCACCTCACGGGCCCAGATCGTCGCGTGGGTTAAGGACAGCAGCAGGAGCCCCCAGGAACGTACGTGTGAGCCGCAGCGACATGTTGGCGAGCGCGAGCGGAGCGCCTCCACCTCACCCCCGCCTCCTCATGGAGAGTCTGGAGGCGTACAACCTCACGGGTAGNCACGGGCCGCGACTTCGCTGGCGGCTGTGGATCATCTGACGGGGCCTCATCACAGATCTCATCAGAGCGCAGATCTCCGGACCGGGACACCAGGCNCCTCCTCCTGCGTGGGCCCGGTCGAGGCCCGGCGTGTCCGCCCCGCCGACAACCACACCAAAGTGGAATATATATTAACCAAGTGGTTGATAAGCGACCGGATTGGGGTACTCTTCCTTCATCATCTCAACCGAGTCGCTGAGGAGCGTCCTCGTGTCGAAGCAGAGGAAGAGCGACGATCGACTGCCCCGGGTCTCCCCGGATCTTGCGGACCCGATCCGGCCCGTCCTGGTCGAACAGCTGACCAACAGTGACATCACGGTCACTACAACCGACGACTCCGCCAACGACGCTCCGGTCAAGAAGGCGGATCAGACCATCCGCGCGGATCCGAGTAAGGGTTCGGGTGAACGGACGCGGGATGCTGGGGGAAACACCTCCAGCGCGGTTGCGGTGATTGGGATCGGGTGCCGCCTTCCTGGCGGCGTTGGTTCCGCGGCGTCGCTGTGGGATTTCCTCCGCGACGGTCGTGATGCGGTCACCGATGTGCCATCAGAGCGATGGAGTGAGGCGTCGCGGGAAGCATCGCAGGCAGAGACCGATCGGAACGTGCTGTGGCGTGGCGGGTTTTTGTCGGAGGACGTCGGCGCCTTCGATCCAGAGGCCTTCGGTATCGACCCGACCGAGGCAGAGTTGATCGATCCTCAACATCGGCTGTTGCTGGAGGTCGTGCAGGAGGGGTTCGAGCACGCTGGATTGCCAACCGATGACCTGGTAGGGAGCAGCACTGCTGTGTTCGTCGGCATGTCCAACTTGGACCATATGCTCCACGCACATCAGCTCCCGAGCGGCGGGGGCCCCTACTTTNTGCCCGGTAACCAGGCCGGACCGGCATCCGGTCGGATATCGCACGTCTTCGGTTTGCGCGGTCCCAGCATGACCGTGGACACGTCGTGTTCGACAGGGTTGGCCACCGTGTACCTGGCATGTAACNGCCTTCGGCAGGACGAGTGTGACCTCGCGATCACTGGCGCGGTCAACCTGCTACTCAGCCCCCGAACGTTCCTGGCCTATAACGAGTTGGGAGTGCTATCTCCCACCGGGCGATGCTTCAGCTTTGACGAACGAGCGGACGGCTACGTTCGGGCCGAGGGCTGCGTGGTCCTCGTACTTAAACGTCTCGACGACGCGATGCGTGACCAGGACCGCGTGCTCGCCGTGCTACGGGGGGTGGCGGTCAATCATGACGGGAAGACGTCCCCGTTCACCGTTCCTTCCGAGCAAGCTCAGGAAGAGGTGTTCCGTACCGCCCTGAGTATTGCCGATGTCGACCCGGAAGAAATTGGAATGATCGAAGCGCACGGCACCGGAACCATCGTTGGCGACCCGATCGAGTTCCGTTCGCTGGCCGCCGTCTACGGACGGGGACGAGGCCGGTGTGCATTGGGTTCGGCTAAGACGAACTTCGGCCACGCCGAACCCGCCGCGGGCATGGTGGGGCTACTCAAAGCCATATTGGCGGTGTACCACGGTGAGGTCCCGGCGTCCCTGCATTTCCGACGGTGGAACCCCGCTATCAACCCGTCCGGCACCAGGTTGTTCGTTCCGACCGTAACGACACCATGGCCAGTCACCGGTGGTCCGCGCCTCGCGGCCGTGTCCTCCTACGGTGTGGGCGGGACCAACGCGCATGCCATCGTGGAGGAACCGCCGGATTCCAGCTCCCCGGTCGCGCCGAGGTCGTCCAGCAGCAGCGACGATTCCGTTCTCACGTTCCTGCTGTCGGAAGGATCAGAAACTGCGCTGCAGCATTCCGCGATCAGGCTCGCCGACTGGCTCATCCGCTCCGGCGCGACGACACCCTTGAAAGATATCGCGCACACGCTCGCGGTACGCCGCTCGCACGGCCCCGAGAGACTGGCGGTCGTCGCTCGCTCCCNGGNCGATCTCGTCAACCGCCNACGCGCATATGCCGACGGGACACACCCCCGTCCTGAAGGCATGGTCAACGATTATGTCCACGCCGAGCACGCAACGGGACCGGTGTGGGTGTTCAGCGGCCACGGCTCGCAGTGGCCCGGTATGGGGCGAGACCTGTTCGCCACCGAACCCGTGTTTGCCGACACGATCGCGGCGCTCGACCCCCTGATTCGCGCCGAGTCGGGTTTCTCGCCGGAGGAGGTGCTGCGGGCCGGTGACGAGGTGACCCGAATCGACCAGGTACAGCCCTTGATTTTCGTGGTACAGGTCGCTCTGGCGCGCACCCTGCAATCCCACGGCATCCNCCCCGCCGCCGTAGTAGGACACTCCATGGGTGAAATCGCCGCCGCCGTGATCGCGGAGGCGTTGACCGTGGAAGACGGCATCCGCGTCATCTGCCGTCGGTCTCGGCTGTGCGTTCCCATCGCCGAAGCCCGCGTTGCGGCGATGGCGGTCGTCGAACTGGATGCGGCCACGGTCCAGGCAGAGATCGACCATCTTCCCGACGTGGCTGTCGCGTTCTTCGCCGCACCCCGGTCCACCGTGATCGGCGGTACTCGAGTCGAAGTCGAACGCCTGGTCGAAAGCTGGACATCCCGCGACGTTCCCGCGCATATGATCAATGTCGATGTCGCCTCGCACTGTCCCCTGATCCATCCAGTCGCCGACGCGTTGACCGCTGAGCTCAGCGATATACGGCCTAGGCAGCCGACGATCCGTTTCTATACCACGGTTCTGCCTGATCCGCGGCAGACACCCACATTCGATGCTGCCTACTGGGGTGAGAACATGCGCTGCCCGGTTCGGGCGGTGGATGCCACGACCGCCATCGTCAACGACGGACACCAGCTTTTCCAGGAGATCTCTCCACATCCGGTGGCAATCCACCCGCTTATTCTGACCCTCCAGGCGGCCGGGGCGCCGGAGGCCACGGTTGTACCGACTACCGATAACAGGCACGATCAGGCCACAGCCCTACGAACGAGCATCGCAGCGCTTCATTGCGCCGGGCTCGACATGAATTGGCGGCGGTGGCACGGCGATGGAGCCATCGCGGACGTGCCGCCTACGACGTGGGACAGACGCACCTATCTGATCAAGCTACTCAGGAACCTGGCGCCCCCGACCGACTCGGCCCGGTCAGCGCATACAGAGCCGACCGAGCAACGTCCGGACACTGGGACGGACGCCGACATCAGCGCCGAGATTTCACAGGCTACCAGAGATGAACGCCTCAAGATCATCAGAAAGATGATCTTTGAAATCTTGCGTGAGATCCTCAGCTTGCGAGCGCGTCGACTGAGCCCTAGTGCCGCCTTTTCGGAACTCGGTCTGAACTCCCTACGCGCCGTGGAATTCCGCGGACGAATCCAGCAAATATTCAAGGTCTCCATCTCGCTCGCCGCAATCCGGGAGCATCCCACAATCGCAGAATTCAGTGAGTATATCGCCGANCTTCTGTAGCCTCGACCCCTGAAAGGATTAATCGTGAACACAGCCATTCTGGGAACCGGGTCATACGTCCCAGAAAAAATTTTGACGAGTGAAGAAATGGAAGATCGCCTCGGTCTCGACCGTGGCAAGATCTTCGAGAAGACCGGCATCCGCGAACGCCGTGTGGCAGCACCGCACGAGGCCACCTCGGATCTGGCTGCCCACGCCGCACGACAGGCGCTCGCCGCGGCAGGCATGCAGGCCCGGGACATCGATCTGATCGTGCTTGCCACATCCACACCCGACCAGCCCATGCCCGCCACCGCATGCCACGTTCAAGCATCCATCGGCGCCACTCGAGCGTTCGCCTTCGATATTCAAGCGGTCTGCACCGGCTTCATCTACGCGCTGAAGTGCGCCGACTCCCTACTTGCCGCGGACCCGGATTACTCCACCGCCTTGGTTATTGGCGCCGACACCTATTCGCGCATTCTTGACTACACCGACTACCGCACCTCGACTCTTTTCGGAGACGGTGCTGGCGCGGTCGTCCTCGGCAAGGTACCTGACGGACAAGGCCTGTTGGCGAGCACCCTGTACTCGGACGGGCGCAACAAGGACTTGATCCAGATCCCAGGCGGAGGCAGTCGAATACCTCCGAGCCATCTCAGCATCGAGAAACATCAGCACTACTTCATGATGAACGGCCGGGAGGTTCGTCGCCTGGCAACCGAGAAGTTGGCAGCAGTCGTGACGGAACTGTGCACGACTGTGGGTATAACGCTGCCCGACGTTGATCTCATCGTGTCTCATCAGGCGAACGGCGTGATGCTGGCCGACCTGGCTGAGAACCTGGGGCTCGCCTCGGGAATGTTGCATCTCACCGTCGGCAAGTACGGCAACACCGGTGCCGCTTCCGTGCCGATCACACTGGATGACGCTGTACGGGCCAGTCGGCTCCAGCGGGACTCCCTGCTCCTTATCGTGGCTTTCGGCGGCGGCGCGACGTGGGGTGGAGTCGCCTTGCGCTGGGCGTAGGCCCGATATCAAGCAGTCGCCGATCCCGGCGCGGTCATCGCGACCGGCCGGACGCCATCCCCACATTCCGGTCAGTCACCAGTCGCGAGGACGAACCGGCCACCCGCCAGCCGAATGATGTGTCTTGAGCAGGAAGGACTCAGCCGTGTTCCGCTGCGTCGCCATCGTCAACCGTGGTGAGGCCGCGATGCGCCTCATCCGAGCCGTTCGGGAGATAGTCGCCGAGACCGCGACAGCGATCGAGACCGTCGCCCTGTACACCGACGTCGACCGCACCGCGACGTTCGTGCGCGAGGCCGACAGGGCCTACTGTCTTGGCCCGGCCGCCGCGCGTCCCTATCTCGATCTGAGGGTCCTAGAGCGCGCGCTGGTGGAGACTGGGGCCGACGCCGCGTGGGTCGGCTGGGGCTTCGTCGCGGAGGACCCGGCGTTCGAAGAGCTTTGCGAGAGGCTCGGGGTCACCTTCATCGGGCCCAGTTCCGAGGCCATGCGTAAGCTCGGCGACAAGATCGGCGCGAAGCGGATCGCCGAGGAGGTCGGCGTGCCGGTCGCGCCGTGGAGCCGCGGTCCGGTCGAGAGCCTGGACGCCGCCCTGGCAGCGGCTGCCAAGATCGGTTATCCGCTTATGCTCAAGGCAGCCGCGGGCGGCGGCGGTCGGGGCATCCGTGTGATCAGGGACGAGTCCGAGCTTGTCAACGCCTTCGAGCGCACCAGGCAAGAGGCCGCGCGGGCGTTCGGCATCGATGTCATGTTCCTGGAGCGCCTAATTACTGGGGCCCGGCACGTCGAGGTCCAGGTGATTGCCGACGGCCAGGGCACCGCGTGGGCGCTCGGCGTCCGTGACTGCTCGGTGCAGCGGCGCAACCAGAAGGTAATCGAGGAGTCGGCCTCGCCGGTGCTCAGCCCGGAGCAGGCGGCCAACCTCAAGGCCGCGGCCGAGCGGCTGATCGTCGCGGTCGGCTACCGGGGCGCGGCGACCGTCGAGTTCCTCTACCNCCCCGGCGACAAGCAGGTCACGTTTCTCGAGGTCAACACCCGCCTGCAGGTCGAGCACCCGATCACCGAGGCCACAACCGGGTTCGACCTGGTCAAGGCCCAACTACACGTGGCCTCGGCCGGCCGGCTGCAGGGCGTGCGGCCGGTCGAGCGCGGACACGCCGTCGAGGCCCGGCTCAACGCGGAGGACCCCGACCGCGACTTCATGCCGTGCCCGGGCCACATCACGCGGCTGGAGCTGCCAGCCGGACCCGGCATCCGCGTCGACACTGGCTTCAGCGAGGGCGACACCATCCCGGCCGACTTCGACTCGATGATCGTGAAGATCATCGCCTACGGCCGCGATCGCGACGGGGCGCTGGGCCGGCTGCGCCGGGCGATTCAGGAGACCAAAGTGATCATCAATGGTGGTGTCACGAACAAGAGCTTCCTGCTGGACCTGCTCAACCGGCNCGAGGTGATCGACGCCAGCGCGGACACCGGCTGGATCGACCGCGTCGGGGACGGGCTTGTCTCGCACCGGCACTCCGCCGTGGCCCTGGTGGCAGCGGCCATCGACGCGTACGAGGAGAAGGAGCACGTCGAGCGGCAGCGGCTGCTGTTGACGGCGTTCGGCGGACGCCCGCAGGTGCAGCACGACAGCGCTCGGCCGCTGGACCTCAAGTTGCGCGACGTCGGCTACCGGGCGCGCGTGGCGCGGCGGGGCCCGTGCCGGTTCCACGTCAGCCTCGAAGCGGGCGCCGACGTCCGCACCGCTGACGTCAAGATTGACCGCTTCGATCGGCACACCGGGCAGATCGTCGTCAACGGTGCCCGGTACCGGCTACTCGCCGACATCCACGGGCCCGTCCACCTGATCGAGGTGGACGGCGTCACCCACCGGGTCAGCCGCGACGAGGGCGACGTCGTCCGCTCGCCCATGCCTGCCATGGTTATCGCCACGCCGCTGGAGGTTGGCGCCGAGATCGAGGCGGGCGCACAAATCCTGGTGCTGGAGAGCATGAAAATGGAGACGGTGCTGCAGGCGCCGTTCAAGGCGCGGGTGAGGGAATACTTCGTCTCCGTGGGCAGCCAGGTAGAGGCGGGTGCGCCGCTGCTGCGGCTGGAGCCGATCGCCGGCGCCGAGGTCGAGGACAGCCCGGCCGCCGCGGCGGCCGGGCTGGACCTGCCGACCGCGCCCGAGGAGGTCCCGGCGCGTGAGCGCACCGCGCGCGGCCTGGAGGATCTGCGCGCTTTGCTGCTGGGCTTCGACCTGCACGATGAGCGCCAGGTGCTCCACGACTACCTCGCCGCGCGTCGGGCGGCCACCGAGGAGGGCCACCAGCCGCTGGCCAAGGAGCTAGAGATCATCGAAATATTCGCCGACCTGGCCGAGCTGAGCCGGAACCGGCCTGCCCGCATGGACGTCGGCGATGAGGGCCACCTGCGCAACCCTCACGAGCACTTCCACACCTACCTGCGCAGCCTCGACGTCGAGCGGGCCGGGCTACCGGAGGCGTTCCAGGCCAAACTGGCCAAGGCGCTCGGGCATTACGACGTCACCGACCTGAAACGCTCCCCCGAGCTCGAGGCCGCGGTGTTCCGGATCTTCCTCGCCCGGCAGCCCGCCACCGCCAAGGTGGCCGCCAAGGTAGTTGCGGCGCTGCTGGAATCGTGGCGGTGGGAGCCGCCGCCGGACAAGTCCGTGCACAAACCGGTGCGTCTGGCGCTGGAGCGGCTGGTGGCCGCCACGAAGGGCCACTTCCCCGTGGTTGCCGACCTCGCGCTCGACGTGATGTTCGCCTGGTTCCAGCATCAGCAGTTGCTGCGCCGTGCCCAGGAGCGCATCCGTATCTTCGAGCACCTGCTCCACCTGGACGCCTACCCGGACGCGCCGGATCGCACCGAGCGCATCGCCGAGATGGTGCGCAGCACCGAGCCGCTGGTGCCGCTGCTGGGCCAGCGGCTGCTGCGCGGCGACCGGGATAACACGGTCATACTGGAAGTGCTGACCCGCCGGTACTACGGCAACAAGGACCTCACCCACATCCGCGCCACCGAGTACGCCGGCTACCGGTTCTGGGTGGCCGAGCGCGCGGGCTCCAGGCTCGTCTCCTGCGCAGTTGGCTTCGACGCGCTGGACGCGGCGCTGGGTGGGCTTGCGGAGCTGGCAGGCGGCGAGCGCTCCGTCGATGCTGACATCTACCTGTCCTGGGAGAACCAGCCGGCGGACTCCGACGTGATGGCGGCCGCGCTGGGCGAGGCCGCCAGCGCGCACCCGCTGCCGCCCCAGGTGCGTCGGCTCACCATCACCATCACCCCGGAGGCAGCCGCACGATGACCCACCACTTCACGTTCCGGCCGTCGGACGCCGGGATGGCCGAGGAACGGCTGATCCGCGGCCTGCACCCGTGCATCGCGCAGCGGATGCAGCTGGAGCGGCTGAGCAAATTCGACCTCACCCGGTTGCCGTCGTCAGACGAGGATGTGTACCTCTACCAGTGCGTGGCGCGGGAGAATCCGTCGGATAACCGCTTTGTCGCGTTCATCCAGGTACGCGACCTGTTTAGGGAGCACGATCATGATGGCCAGCTGGTCGCGTTGCCAGCGGCCGAGGACGCCGTGGCCGCCTGCGTCGACTCGATCCGCCGCGCGCGGTCGCGGCGACCGTCGGACAAGCGTTTCAACACCAACCGGATCGTGGTCTACGTCTGGCCGCCGAGCGACATCACCCGCACCGAGCTGGAGATGATCGCTGAGCGTGTGCTGCTGATGACCGCGGACGCCGAGCTAGAGGAGATCCTGTTCATCGCCCAGCAGCGCAGCCCGCAGACCGGCGAGCTGTCTGAGATCGCCGTGTGTGTCTCCTTCAAGACCACGGGCGCCGAGCTGACCGTTGGCGAGCCTTCGGTCGAGCCGGTCGAGCCGATCGACGATTACCGGCTCAAGGTGCTACGCGCGAGCAACCGCAAGATGATGCACCCGTATGAACTGACCGACCTGCTCGGCGACTTCGTCGAGTACGACCTCGACGACAACTGCGCGCTGGTGCCGGTCGACCGGCCGAAGGGGCACAACACCGCGGCGATCGTCGTGGGTGTGGCCACCACCCCGACCAGGCTGCACCCGCAGGGTGTCACCAGGGTCGTACTGCTCAGCGACCCGACGAAGTCGCTCGGCGCACTGTCAGAGCCGGAGTGCCGCCGCGTGATCGCCGCACTGAACCTGGCCGAGCGGAGGCGGTTGCCGCTGGAATGGTACGCGCTGTCCTCCGGTGCCCGGATCTCCATGGAATCGGGCACGGAGAACATGGACTGGGTGGGCGCGGCACTCAAGCAGATCGTCGAGTTCACCCAGGCCGGCGGCGAGATCAACATCGTGGTCACGGGCATCACCGTCGGTGCGCAGCCGTACTGGAACGCCGAGGCGACGATGCTCATGCACACCAAGGGCATCCTGGTGATGATCCCGGACTCGACGATGGTGCTCACCGGCAAGCAGGCAGTGGATGTCTCCGGCGGCGTGTCGGCCGAGGACAACTTCGGCATTGGCGGCTACGACCGAGTGATGGGCCCGAACGGGCAGGGGCAGTATTGGGCGCCGAACCTGACCGCCGCCGTGGACATGCTGATGGCATACTACAACCACACATATGTCGCCCCCGGCGAGGATGGTCCGCGGCGAGCGGAGACGAACGACCCCGTCGACCGCGACATCTCCGACTACCCTCACTCGGTGGCTGGCAGCGACTTCACCTCCGTCGGTGAGATCTTCTCCGCCGAGGCCAACCCGGACCGCAAGAAGCCCTTCGGCATCCGCCCTGTGATGGAGGCGCTGTCCGACCAGGACCACCCGGTGCTGGAACGCTGGAAGCACATGGAGAGCGCGGAGACCGCGGTGGTGTGGGACGTACACCTCGGCGGCATACCGGTATGCCTGATCGGCATCGAGTCGCGCGCTGTGCCGCGGCACGGTTTCCCGCCCACCGACGGCCCGGAAATCTATACTCCGGGCACGCTGTTCCCGCAGTCCTCGAAGAAGGTCGCACGGGCGATCAACGCGGCAAGCGGGAACCGGCCGCTGGTGGTGCTGGCGAACCTGTCGGGCTTCGACGGCTCGCCGGAGTCGATGCGCAAGCTGCAGCTGGAGTACGGCGCCGAGATCGGCCGCGCGATCGTGAACTTCCGCGGGCCCATTGTATTCTGCGTGATCTCGCGGTACCACGGTGGCGCGTTCGTGGTGTTCTCGAAGGCGCTGAACCCGAACATNACCGTGCTGGCGCTGGAGGGCTCGTTCGCCTCGGTTCTCGGCGGCGCTCCCGCCGCCGCGGTGGTATTCGCCCGCGAAGTCGACGCCCGCACCGCGGCCGACCCGCGGGTGCGCGGCCTGGAGGCCCGCGTCGCGGCTGCCACCGGCGCCGACCACACCGCGCTAACCGCGGAGCTCGACGAGCTCCGCGTCTCGGTCCACGCGGAGAAGCATCGCGAGATAGCCACGGAGTTCGACCGCCGGCACACTATCCAACGCGCGGTCGAGGTCGGCTCCGTCGACGCCGTCATCCCCCCCGCCGAATTGCGCCCGCGGGTCATCGAGGCCATCGAGGCATCAAAGCCCGTGGGCGCTGACCCCGAAAATGAGGTGAGGTGACGGCGCGCCGGGGCCCGGTGGCCGTCGAACGTGAGATCGAACGCGTTCAGAGCGGGGCGGTCCCAACCGATCGGTGCGGTCCCACCGCCCTGCCGACGCGTCTCGAACCGAGGGCAGCAATGCTTCCACCAGCTCCCATAGATCGTCCGGGACCAGTCGCACCGCGAGGCTGTTCTCCATTACATCCATGATCAGAGATGCACCCCGCGCACCCACACGAGACACGCTCTTATACGTCGCCATGACCACTTGATTCCGCCCTCAATGATCTGCCACTAACATATAGATGCTGACGCATCGACTCCTTGAGACCGCCCGGATAATCCGAATTATGTATTATCGCGGGCCGGGACTTCATCGATAATTTATCTTGATTGAGAAATTCGGATAATATTATTAATTGGATAAGCGATAGGATGAGCGATAGATGGATGAATTTTCTAGAATTTTCGCGGCCCTTGCAGACGCGACCCGTCGCAACATGGTCGAGCGACTTGTNAAAAATGACGCCACAGTAGGTGAGCTTGCCGAGCCGTATGAGATAAGTCTCCAGGCGGTCTCCAGGCACCTCAAGGTGCTTCAGGAAGCCGGCTTGATCCGCCGTCCTGGAGGTTGCCACCGCAGCCCGGTGCGTCTCGAAGAGGATGCGCTCGGCCCAGCGGCCCGATGGATCCAGGAATTTTACAGCTCTCGCCTCAGATTCAAGGACGACGATATCGCCGGAAATCTCACAGGGGTAGCTAACCCGGAGAAATTAATAGCTGTCCGGGAAAAGGAGGCGCTGACCGCGCTGGAGACCGCGCTGGAGACCGCGCTGGAGACCGTCTTCGGCAGAGCTGCAAGCCTGCCCGAAAAAGCCCTATAGCGTAAGTTGATCAGCGGTGTGTGTCCGACAGATACCGGATCCGCCCGGACCCCGGGTCGGCATGCTGCGCTTCGCGGCCTTGGCGGTCGCGGTCATCGCCGAGGACAGTGGCGCGGAGCATCGGGACGTCGCCCAGCAACGGGTGCGTCTTTTCTGAAAGCGTCATTTGTGTCTGATTGGAGTCAAGACATCCTGCCATCGGCGAGTCCGGACCTTTACGGATGTTTCAGGCACTACCAGGTGTGATCGTCGCTGGTCAGCGGCTGGTTGACCGACCGAGGGAAGCACCGGCGGGGNGGGNCTTCGTCGCCGGGNTCGTCGACTGCCGTCCAGTTCGCGGGATCATGGGCGACGTTGGTGCCCTTGTCCCAGACAGGTCACGGAGGCCCTGCGGTGGCGGTTGCGGTGACGGTGGAGCGCGTCGGTGAGGACGGCGGCAGGGTCCCGCTGGACCCCGAGACCGCCGCTCTGCTCGCGGGTCCGATCGAGCGGTGCTCCTCGCTGATCGGCTGGGCGGTCGACGGCGCCGCCGCCCTGGATCACGGCGACCGGGAGAAGACGCTCGAGACGGACGGCCGCGAACTGCTGCGCACGCTGCTGGAGACCACGTTCGCCCTCGACGCCGCCCGCGAACAGCGCGTCAGCCACCTGGTGTCCGCGGCCGGGATCCGCCACGGCGGCGTCGAGAAGAGCCACGACCGGGGCGTGATCAGCGTCTTCGGCCCGGTCCGGGCGTCCCGGCTCGCCTACCGCAACCGGCGCGAGGCGAACCTCTACCCGGCCGACGCCCGCTGGGCGCTCGCCGACGACGCCTACTCGCTGGGGATCCGCGCCCTGGCGGCCTTCCACCTCGGGACCAGCGGCTACGGGCAGGCCCAGCAGGTCATCACCGCGAGGACCGGGGTCACCATCGGGCGCGCCCAACTCGCCCAGCTCGCCCACGACCTGGCCCGCTGGGTCAGCGACTTCTACGACCTGCGTGCCGCCACCGCGGGCGACCTCGCCGCCGGCGACGTGCTGATGACGCAGGCCGACGGCAAGGGCATCGCGCTGCGCCCCGAGCACCGCACCACCGCCAGGAGCGACGCCACCCATCCCGGGATCAAGAAGATGGCCGAGATCGTCGCCGTCACGACCTTCACTCCCGCCGTCCGCCAACCCGAGGACATCGCCGCCCCACCCGCCCGCCGCGCTGAACGCCCCGGACCCACCGCGCGCGACACGTGGGTCTCCGCGTCGATCACCGACGACATCCCCGCCGTGATCGGCCGGGCGTTCGACGAGGCCGACTGGCGCGACCCCCTGCACCTGCACCAGCGGATCTTCCTCGTCGACGGCAACAGGCAGCAGATCACCGCCATCGGCGAGCACGCGCGCACCCGCGGCCTGACCGTCCCGGTCATCATCGACTACATCCACGCCGCCGAATACGTCCGCAAGGCCGCCCGTCCAGCTCAACCGCGGGAAGACCCCCACCGAGGTCAGCGACTGGGGCGACGGGCAACTACTGCGCCTCCTGCACGGCCGCGCCAAGCCGGTCGCCGCCACCCTCGCCTCGCTCGCCGCGAAGCGGCGGAACAACCCGCGCACCCGCGACCAGGACCTCGCCGACGTCGACCGGGCCGTGACCTACCTGACCAACAACCACCAGCACATGCGCTACGACCAAGCCCTCGCCAACGGCTGGCCGATCGCCACCGGCCTCATCGAGGGCGCCTGCCGCCACATCATCGAAGACCGGTTCGGCCTGACCGGCGCCCGCTGGTCCCCCGACGGCGCCGAGGACATCCTCAAGCTCCGCGCCGTCGTCATCAACGGCGACCTCAACACCTACCTGACCTACTACAAGCAGCGCTACCTCACCGAGCACCACCTCGCCCGCTACGACCCCGCCAGCATCCCCGACCTCGGACTCCACCCTGCACGACCGGNATGACCCGGAATCACCAACCTCTCAAAAAGACGCACCCCCCAGCAACTCCTGCGCAGAGCCGCCGAACTCCAAGAGTAAACGGCGCGGGGGCCGAGGACTCGTCGTAGGGCGGCTCGTCTCACCGCGGGCCGCCCGCGGCTGGGTCGAACCGGACTACAAGCAGGTCAAACACGAACTGGGCTGGGCCGACTNCCAGGNCCGCNCCNCCNCNGCGATCGCCCGCCACTGGACCCTGGTGAACTGCGCGTTCAGCCTGTGCTGGCACGACACCCCCGCCAAGCCGCCCGCACCCAGCCCAGCCGGCGACAGCCCGCACCCGGTCCGTCCTGGCACACCGCCCCGATGCCCCACACCCCGCGAACTGATCGACACGCTCGCCGCCGGACACCAGCTCTGCCTCTACCTACCCCCGTAGATCACAGATCACGAACTGCCCATCACAACAAACCACCGCCAGTTGCCTCGATGATATGCTAACATCTATAGCTGTCGATGCACCGACCTCTTGAGGCCGCCCGGATAATTCGCATGGTCAAAACTGAGACAGAAGATCTCTGGCCGTCTGCGCTCGCTCGCTGGGATCCGCCACTTCTGTGCTCTGCACAGCTATCTTCGACAGCCCGCAAGAACGGCCTCGGCGCGCTCGACGCCCTCGCTCGTCTCACCACGGGCCGCCCGTCGCTGCCCGAAAACAGCCCAGCCCTCACCGCCGCCGCGCAACCATCCGTCACTGTCAATCAAGCGGCACCTCTGGCCAGTTACATCTGAATATGTATTATTCGCAGGCCGAGACGCCCGATTGATCTTGATTGAGAAATTTTGATAATGTTGTTGATTGGGTACGATTATGACTGAATATTCCAAAATTTTCGCGGCTCTTGCAGACGCGACCCGTCGTAACATGGTCGAGCGACTTGTCGAAAATGACGCCACAGTCGGTGAGCTCGNCAAGCCGTATGGGATAAGCCTCCAGGCGGTCTCCAGGCACCTCAAGGTGCTTCAGGAAGCCGGCTTGATCCGCCGCCCTGGAGGTGGCCACCGCAGCCCGGTACGTCTCGAAGAGGATGCGCTCGGCCCAGCGGCCCAGTGGATCGAGGAATTTTACAACTCTCGCCTCAGATCCAAGAACAACGATATCACCGGAGAGATCATAAGGACAGCTAACCCGGCCCCGGGAGAATTCGTAGTTGTCCGAGAATTCCCGTTNCCCCTAAGGCAGCTGCACCGTATCCGAACGGATCCTGAGCTGTACGTGCAATGGATTTCGCCGCCTGAGACGCAGGTCAGGATCATGTTCTGGGACCCCAGACCTGGTGGGCGTTGGCGCCTCCGTTTCATCGGGGACTCGAAGGTCGATATCTACGGCACCTTCCACGAGTACGACCCTGGCTGGATCGTGCAAATGTTTACAATTGGCAATAAAACCGACAATCTCGCAATCTCGAGCCAGCGGGCCAAGGATGTCGGCGGCGACGAAAGCAGGATGTCCTTCAAAGTGACGACCGACAATCTCGAGGTCTGGGCGGACTTCAGACGCCGCTGCTACCCCGAGACCGAAACCAACGCTTCCGATATCCACGGGGAGGTGGAGGCCGAGATCAAGGAAGCCTTCGGCAGAGCTGCAAGCCTGCCCGAAAGCGATGCAGCGTAAGTTGATCAGCGGTGTGTGTCCGACAGATACCGGATCCGCCCGGACCCCGGGTCGGCATGCTGCGCTTCGCGGCCTTGGCGGTCGCGGTCATCGCCGAGGACAGTGGCGCGGAGCATCGGGACGTCGCCCAGCAACTCCTGCGCAGAGCCGCCGAACTCCAAGAGTAAACGGCGCGGGGGCCGAGGGCTCGTCGTCTTCAGGGAAGGGCCTTCTCAATCCAGTCCCTGATCGTGGCGTGGCGGGANCCCAAGCGNCCCACNCCCGCGCCGACCAAGCTCTGAGCAGGGCCTCGTACTCGCCGGCCTCGTCAACGAGCCCGCCATTACACCCTCACCTGCCCTTCAGTCCCTGCGCCCGGTGACGACTCGGGCCGGGGTTCGACGACGGATCGGGCCGCGGGTGCGGCAGCGCGCTCGTCGACCGCCAGCCGTCGGCCGGTCCACCGGCGCAGACCGGTCGCGGCGAGCACGACGCCACCACCGACGGCGTAGGAATACACCCGCAAAGTCCACGCGTCACCGGGCAGATCCGTGAACAGCGAGACGTAGACGGGGTGCGCGGCCGCGGCGACGGCGAGCCATTCCAGCCGCCCGGCGATGACGGCGAGCGCCGCCAGCAGCACCCCGTACCAGGGCTGGACCGGGGTCGCGACAAGGAACGCGGCACCGACCAGCCACAGCGCGGCCCGTTCGACGGGAACCCGCTGTGGATCGGTCCGCAGCACGGCGACCGTGACCGCCGCCAGCAGGGTGGCCGCTGCCGCCTTCGCTGCGGATCCGTCCAGGTGCAGCAGCCCGGCGAGCAGGAGAAAGCGGCTGCCCTCCCCGTAGCCCTCGACGTCGAGGTACTGCGGGAGGAAGCCCAGCGCCTGTGTGCCGACGGCGAGGATGTGCGGCAGGTAGGACAGCACGACCACCCCGGCGGCGGCTCCGACGAGCGTGACGGGCCGGCGCCGGGCCGCCGCGGGCAGCAGCAACGCCGGGTACAGCTTCACCGCTACCGCGCCGCCGAGCAGCGCCCCGGCAACCCCCGTCCGCAGCGGGCGGGACCGGGCGGTGAGGACCGCCAGAGCGCTGAGCGCCAGCACGGCCCCGAGGACGTCGACGTGCGCATCGGAACCGATCTCCAGGCCGGCGAGCGGCGAGAACGCATAGAAGGCCGCGTGGCGCGGATCGCGGCCTCGCGCCACCAGCATCCGCATCATCAGCCCGACCAGCGCCAGGGACATCAGCGAGGCGTAGAGCTGGAGTTTGTGTTCGCGTGGCGGCCCCGGCAGGACATGAACGGCGGTGAAGTACGCCTGCGCCACCGGCGGGTAGATGGTGTGGGCGCGCGGGTAGTTCAGCCGGATGCAGTGCGGGCCGCGCCCGATCGCCGCGCATCCGGCCGGATCCGGGAACAGCCAGCGATCGCGCAGCCGGGCCAGTTCCGGAGCGAGCGGGCCGTACCGGTAGGGGTCGATCCCGGCGGCCTGGACCCGACCGTCCCAGGCGTAGCGGTACAGGTCGTCGGAGAGCTGCGGGCCGGTGGTGGCCGCTACGGCGTGGATGGCGACGATTCCGCCGAGCAGCATGGCGACGGCCAACCGGCGCGGGGCCGCGTGTACCAGCAGCGCGGCCGTGGCGACACCGAGCGCCCACCAGAGCATGACGGGGTAGAGCACCCCTGCCCGGCCAGGCAGGTATCCCGGCGCCGCAAGGACGGCGCACTGCGTCGCGAGCAGACCCGCGAGCCCGACACCCGCCCCGACCAGGGCCAGGGCGGGCCTGAGGCGTGGCGCGGCGCGGGTTCTGGGCATGGTCCCGAGACTGGCAGGCGCAGCGCCGGCGCGGGAACACCGCGCCGGGCCTTCCTCGTTCCGTAATGCCGGTCCTCGGTCGCGAGTGGTCCCGGCGACCTACCGTGCATTCGTGCGACAGTTGCCCCGCTGGTTGCCCCGCCGGTTACCTCGTCTGCTGACCGAAAAGCTGCCGGAACCACCCCCGGTCCTGCGGCGCGGCCCCCTGCGCGAAAACGCATTCCCCAGTCGGCTGCACGATCCACGGATGGCGGCTCTCCTCGGAGTCTGGCTCGGGATCGCCTTCGGAACATGCTTTCTGACCGGGCTGGTATCGCATTTCATGCAGCATCCGCCGTCCTGGCTGGAATGGCCTTCCCGACCCGCCTGGCTGTACCGGGTGACCCAGGGCCTGCACGTGACCACCGGACTCGCGAGCGTCCCACTGCTGCTGGCGAAGCTGTGGACGGTGTATCCGCTGTTGTGGGAATGGCCCCCGATCCGTTCCGTCGCCCATGCGGTGGAGCGGATGACGATCGTGCCGTTGATCGCAGGGGCGATCTTCCAGCTCAGCACGGGCATCGCGAACATCGCGCAGTGGTACCGGTTCCACTTCTTCTTCACCGTGACCCATTACTGGGTCGCCTGGATCACGATCGGCGCGCTGGTCCTCCACATCGTCGCGAAGCTCACCGTCATCCGGGCGAATGTGGGCCGTCGCCGCCATGAGCGCGCGCACCTGGCCGCCGCCACCATGGCCACCACCACCATGGCCACCACCACCATGGCCACCACCACCATGGCCGGCGCCGCCCCGGGGACGGGCGGTCTGACGCGGCGCGGCCTCGGCCTCGCGACGGGGACCGCCGCNGGGGTGATCGTGGCGACGACCGCCGGTCAGTCGGTTCCGGGCCTGGCCCGGCTGGACCTGCTCGCGCCGCGGCGGCCCGACATCGGCCCGCAGGGGCTCCCGGTGAACCGCACGGCGCGAGCCGCGCGGGTCACCTCCCTCGCCCGTGACCCCGGGTACCGGCTGGAGGTGGTCGGTCCGCGCCGGGTGGTGTACACCATCGAGGAGCTGCACGCGCTGCGTCGGTACAGCTCGAAGCTGCCGATCACCTGCGTCGAGGGATGGGCCGCGGACGCCACCTGGCACGGGCCGCGGCTGCGGGATCTACTGGACGCCGCCATGATCCCCGCCGACGCGACGGTCCGGGTCGAGTCCCTCGAGGCCCGCGGGGGCTACCGGGCAAGCGACGTCAACCCCTCGCACGCCCGGGACTCGTTGACCCTGCTCGCGACCGGAGTGAACGGCGCCGACCTCGACCTCGATCACGGTTATCCGGCCCGGCTCATCGCGCCGAACCGGCCCGGGGTCCTCCAGACGAAATGGGTACATCGGGTGGTGATGGTATGAACGCCGTCGTGCTGCGCGGTGTCGCGGTGGCGGCCGGGCTGGCCGCGATCGGTTACGGGGTCGACGGCGTGCTCACCCACCAGCAGGCCACCCGGCCGCCGAACACCGTGGTCTGGCTGATCGGCGGGGTCCTGGTCCATGACGCGTTGCTCGTGCCCGCGACGATGCTCGTCGGCTTCCTGCTCACCCGGTTGGTCCCACCGCCCTACCGGTCCGTCGCACAGGGCGCACTGCTGGTGAGTGCGGCGGTCGCCCTGTCGTCGCTACCGCTGTGGCGTGGCTACGGCGGGGACCCTGGGAACCCGACGGTGAACCCGCTGCCGTACGGACGCAACCTCGCGCTCGTTCTCGCAGTGGTCTGGGCCGGCGCGGCGGCCCTCATGGTGAGTCGGGCGGTCCGCGCCCGGCGGGGAATCATCCAGTCGGGAGACGCCGGCGCAGCGCGGCGAAGTGCCGACCGGCGTCGCACCAGGTCCGGGTGATCAGCNGTCCGGCGTCCGGCGCGATGCCGGTCAGATCGTCCCCGTCCACCAGGCACCAGGAGAAGGGCCGCGACACCCGGCCGGTCGCGTCCTCCAGCCGGACCCGCATCGGACCGGTCTGGGTGCCCGGCGGTTCGAGTTCGACGAGCACCCGGCCGGAGGGGGCGAGGAGTTCCCCGGCCCGGCGCAACAACCGGGTCGGGTCGCCGCCGATGCCGATGTTTCCGTCGGCAAGCAGCAGCGCGACCCATCGTCCCTCGGCAGGCACCCGGCCGAACACGTCCCGCCGTAGTGCCGGCACACCGGCCCGCCGGGTAAGGTGCACCGCGAACGGCGCGACGTCGATGCCGAGGGCCGGCACCCCGCGGGCCGCGAGCGCGGCCGCGAGCCGGCCGGGCCCGCAGCCGACGTCGAGGGTCGGGCCGCCGCAGTGACGCAACAACGACAGATCCCCGGGGGACAGCGCCCCGGTGGACCAGGTGGACCAGGTGGGCGGGGTCGACGCCGCCGGGGACAGGGTGCCACGCCAGCGGTTCACCGGCAGCGGGTCGCGTCGCCCGTCGGGACGGCGCATCCACAGCTGTCCACCGGCGGAGCGCAGTCCCGCCTCGTAGACGGTCGTCGGTCCCCACCGGCCGTCGGGGACGCCGGTCAACACGCGGTGGCCCGGCCGGCGGCGATGCGATCCCCGTGCGTGGCGCGCAGCGCCGCGGCGAAGCGTCCACCGGGCGCGAGCCGGGCGACCGCGTCGGCGTCGGCCATGGTGTCGACGTCACGCACCGTCGGCAGGGTTGTGACCGTCAGGCCGGCTTCGGACAGGCGGGCCCGCTGCCGTGCGCCGGTGTCCGGGCGCGAGGTCGGCACGCCACGGAGAAGATCGCCGTCGGGGGNGGTCAGGCCGAGTGCCCACCATCCCCCGTCCGCGGCGGGACCGAACACCGCGTCGGTCGCGTGCAGCGCGTGGCAGGCGGNGGCGAGCAGGGCTGCGGTCACCTGGGGAGTGTCCATCCCGATGAGCAGGGTCGGCTCGGTGCCGGCGTCGAAGGCGGCGGCGAGCCGGACGTCGAACGGCCCCGACACCTGCGGCATCACTTCGATCGCGATTCGTCCGCCCGGGGTTCGTCCGCCCGGGGTTCGTCCGGCCGGGATTCGTGCGAACGAGGTCTCCAGCCATGGGCCGACCGCGCCGTCGAGGACGAGGACCGGGCGCAGTGCGTCGAACCCGGGCAGGCGAGTCAGCTCCTCAACCGCGGCCAGCGTGTCCGCGAGCGCGGCCGCCGCGACGGCCGCCGCCTGGTCCGGGCGCAGGGGCGGCGTGAGGCGGGTCTTGACCCGCCCAGGTACCGGCTCCTTCGCCATCACGAGCAGCCTCACCGGAGGCTCGCCAACAGGGCGGACATGTCCCGGGCCGTCCGGGCGGCGCCGAGCGGTGTCCCGGTCACCTTGGAGCGCCCGACCCGAGGGGTGTAGGCCACGTCGGTCTCGACTATCCGCCAACCGGCCTGGGCCGCCCGCAGCAGCAGTTCCAGCGGATAGCCGAACCGGCGGTCGGCGACGGGCAGTCGGAGCAGGTCCTCCCGGCGGGCCACCCGCATCGGGCCCAGATCATGGACGGGAACGCCGTGCCGGCGCAGCCGCCCGGCGACCACCGCGTTCCCGAGTCGGGCGTGCGGCGGCCAGGCCCGCATCGAGGTCGGGCGACGGCGACCGAGAACCAGATCGGCCCGGCCGGCCAGCAACTGCGTGACGAGACCGGGAAGCTCGGCGGGGTCGAGGGATGCGTCCGCGTCGCACACGCCGACCACGTCGGCGTCCGCAGCGAGCAGCCCGGCGTGCACGGCGGCGCCGTAGCCGCGCTCGGGCACGTCAACGACGACCGCCCCGCGTTCCAGCGCCACCTGGCGGGAGCCGTCGCGCGATCCGTTGTCCGCGACGATCGGCCGATAGTCGACGGGCATCCGGTCCAACACCCAAGGTAACGCCCCGGCCTCGTCCAGGCAGGGCAGGACGACGTCGACGGAGGCCCCGATCCCACTACGTTGCGTGAACATGATCGGGACTGTAGTGCCGTCCGCGCGTGATCAACCCTTACGAAACAAGGAATGCCCGGGTCCCGTCCGGCGGCTCGGCACGGACACGACGACGAGCACGACGAGCACGACGAAGCGGAGCATTACGAAGCGGAGACATCCGAACCGATCATGGCCGGGACGGCCGTCGCCTTACCTATCGTGGCTGGGTGGCCCGTGTGCTCGTCGTTGACGACGACGCCCTCGTCTCCGAGGTGGTTGACCGCTACCTGCGCAACGCCGGCTTCGACGTCGACCGCGCCGCGGACGGACCCACGGCCCTGCGGGTGGCCGAGACAACCCCACCGGACCTCGTCGTCCTCGACCTGATGCTGCCCGGTCTCGATGGCATCGAGGTGTTCCGCCGGCTCCGGGCGCACCGACCGGTACCAGTGATCATGCTGACCGCACGTGCCGACGAGTCGGATCGCATCACCGGTCTGGAGATCGGCGCCGACGACTACGTGACCAAGCCGTTCTCGCCGCGGGAGCTGACCCTGCGCGTGCAGTCGGTGCTGCGGCGGGCGAACGAGACGGTGCCGGGCGCGGAAGCCGGCGTCCTGCGGGCCGGCACCCTCGTCGTCGACGCGGCCGCGCGGACCGCCACCCGGCACGGGGTTCCGCTCGGGCTGACGGTGCGCGAGTTCGATCTGCTGGCCTTCCTGCTGCGCCGGCCCGGCCGGGCCTTCACCCGGGGCGAGCTGCTCGAACACGTGTGGGGATGGAGCTATGGCGACCCCTCGACGGTCACCGTGCACATCCGTCGACTGCGGGAGAAGATCGAGGATGATCCGACCGCGCCCCGGATGCTTGTCACGGTGTGGGGGGTCGGGTACCGCTACGATCCCGGCACCCCGCGCCCCGACAGCACCCCGCGCCCCGACAGCACCCCGCGCCCCGACAGCACCCCCACCGGACAGGTGGCGGCACCGGACGAGGGACGACACCGAGGATGAGACCCGAGGCGGTGCGGCGGGACGACGACCCCACGGGCGGGCTGCGAGCGAGAGCGAGGCCCCGATGAACGCCGACCTGGAGGTCATGGGGATCGCGCTCGGCTGTTCGACGGCGGCCGCGCTCACCGGCCTGCCGTTGCTGCGGGCGCTCCGGAGGCGGCCATTGTGGGCGACAGCAGCGTCATTGAGCGTGATACCGGTCGTCGCGGTGACGGTGGGGGTCGCCGGCACGGCACAGGCAATGTTCCTCTCCGATCATGACTTGCGGGTCGTGCTCATCGTGGTGGTCGTGTCGGCGGTGGTGGCGTCGGCATCCGCGGTGCGCCTGGGTGGCCCGGTCGTGGCGGCGATCGGGACGCTGACCCGGGCGACGGCGGCCCTGGGCGAGCCGGGCTATCACGGCGCCGACCGTGTTCCGACCGCCGAGCTCGGCGCGCTGGCGACGACCCTGGACGCGACCCATGTCCGCCTCGTCGAGGCGCGGGAACGGGAACGGGCACTGGAGGCAAGTCGCCGCGAGCTGGTGGCCTGGATCAGTCATGACCTGAGAACCCCGCTCGCGGGAATCCGGGCGACGGCCGAGGCCCTGCAGGACGGCCTGGTCACGGACGCCGAGACGACGGCCCGCTACCACCGGCTGATGCTCGCCGACGCCGAGCGGCTGACCGGCATGGTCGACGACCTGTTCGAACTGGCCCGGCTGCAGGCCGGTGCGCTGCGGCTGAGCCTGGAGAAGGTGCGCGTCGCCGACGTCGTCTCGGACGCGATCGCCGCGGTGGACCCGATCGCGCGGGCCAAGGGAGTCGTCGTCAACGGGNGGGCCGACCACGCCGGGTACGTTGACGCCGACGCGGCCGAGGTGGGGCGCGTGCTGACCAATCTCCTCGTCAACGCCATCAGGCACACCCCCGACGACGGAACGGTGGAGATCACCGCTACCGCGGACGCCGACCGGGCGGTCTTCGCCGTGGCGGACCGGTGCGGCGGCATCCCGCAGGAGGAGCTGCCCCGCGTGTTCGACCTCGGATTCCGGGGCGAGTCGGCCCGGACCCCCGGTGGTGACGACCATCCGCACCAGCCACGGATGCGGTCGGGGATCGGCCTCGCGATCGTCCGTGGCATCGTCGAGGCGCACGGGGGCGACGTCACCGTGCACAACCATCGGGAGGGCTGCCGCTTCGTCGTCGCGCTCCCCACGTCCTGACGTCCGGACGCCGCCCGGGGTTGCGACGGCACGGGCCGGGCCGGGCTGGAGACGTTCCGTGGTTCGTAAGATCCGGCGCGTCCCGGCACCGTTAGCGTCAGCGTCATGCGGGTTCTCGTCACCGGTGGCGCCGGCTTCATCGGTTCTCACGTTGTTGACGCGCTGGTCGCGGCGGGCGACGAGGTCAGGATCCTCGACGCCCTGCTTCCGGCGGTGCACCGGACGAAGCCCCAGGTCAACAACGCCGCCGAGATGATCGTTGGGGACGTGACCGATCGGGACCAGGTCGCCGAGGCACTGAGCGGGATCGATGTCGTATGCCACCAGGCCGCCATGGTGGGTCTGGGGGTTGATCTGGACGACCTTCCGGCGTATGCCACGAACAACGATCTCGGCACCGCGGTCCTGCTCGCGGCGATGGCCCGCGCCGGGGTGGGGCGACTGGTCCTGGCGAGCTCCATGGTGGTCTACGGCGAGGGTGGTTACCGCTGCCCGACGGACGGACCAGTGCGCCCCGGACCACGGCAGGCCGCCGAGCTGGACGCGGGCCGTTTCGAGCCGCCGTGCCCACGGTGCCACCGGCCGCTCGCGCCCATCGTGGTCCACGAGGACGCCCCCCTGGATCCCCGCAACGCGTACGCGGCGACCAAGGTCGCCCAGGAGCATCTCGCGGCGGCGTGGGCGGCGGAAACCGGCGGAACCGCCGTGGCACTGCGCTACCACAACGTCTACGGTCCGCGGATGCCCCGGGACACCCCCTACGCCGGCGTCGCGTCGATCTTCCGCAGTGCGCTGGAACACGGGCGGGCCCCGCGGGTCTTCGAGGACGGCCGGCAGCTGAGGGATTTCGTGCACGTCCACGACGTCGCGCGGGCTAACCTGCTGGCGTCCGGCCAGCCGCAGGCACCTGGCCGGCTGGTTCCCCTCAACATCGGCTCCGGTGATCCCCACACCGTCGGGGACATGGCGGACGCGCTGGCTCGTGCCTTCGGCGGTCCGAGGCCCGTCGTGACCGGCACCTCCCGGGTCGGCGACGTCCGCCATATCGCAGCCTCCTCGGCCCGAGCAGGCGATCTTCTCGGCTACCGGCCGCGGGTCGACTTCGCCGAGGGGATGCGGGCCTTTGCCCATGATCCGCTGCGGGACTGAGATTCTCCCCGGGTCCGCAATCCTCCCCGGGCCCGCTCGGGGCAGACCCACGAAGGACTAATCCCCGCCGACCATCTTCATGAGATCGAAGATGCATCCGCCGAACACGCTGCCCGTGAACGCTGCCCGTGAACGTGCAGGACGCGAACGTCACGTCAAAGAACGAGCACCGAATGAAGGTGCAGGTGGTGAAAGCAGTGTCCGAATAGACTGATGCGCTAAACCGGACCCCCGGAAAGTGCACTCGGTCAAATCCACCGCACGAAGAAAACATGATCATAGCTCTGGCCAGACCGATCCCCGCCGTCGGGGCCCAGGGACCGGGTGGTCGTCCGCGTCCGCGGGGCCGGTTCGCCGTATTTCCGTTCGGCCCTGCGCCGCCGCCTTCCGGTCAGACACGATCTTCAGTGCCCACCCATGGTCGCACTCCGAACTGGGCGTATCACTCGACGAGGCATCAATCGCCCACGAATTGTGTTGCATGCCACATGTCCCGTCGATGCTATCCGGCGACAGGAGGTGACGATAAACACGATCCCATCTCGGATATACGGCGGAAAATAGTAGCCGGGGGCCGGCACCATCAGGTATATGGTCTTCGCGGCGCCAAGGGGCACCGCCGGAGTCAAGAGGCTGAGCGGAGAAGGATCGTGACCACGGACAGCGCCCAGACAGGGCAGGCCGGCGAACCGGAACGGCTCGAGGAGCGAAGCACCTCCCCGCACCGAGTAGTGATCATCGGGTCTGGCTTCGGAGGTCTGTTCACCGCGCAGGCCCTCCGCAAAGCACCGGTCGAGGTCACTCTCGTCGCGAAGACGACGCACCATCTGTTCCAGCCGCTGCTCTACCAGGTGGCGACGGGTATCCTGTCCGAGGGCGAGATCGCCCCGACCACCCGTGAGGTACTGAGCCGGCAGGACAACGCGCAGGTCGTCCTCGGCGAGGTGACCACCATCGACGTGAACGCAAGAACGGTCACGTCCCAGTTGCTGGGTCGCACGACCGTGCACCACTACGACAGCCTCGTCGTCGCCGCGGGCGCGGGCCAGTCGTACTTTGGCAACGACCATTTCGCCACGCACGCCCCGGGCATGAAGAGCATCGACGACGCGCTCGAGCTGCGCGGCCGGATCTTCGGGATGTTCGAGCTCGCCGAGGCGTCCACCGATCCCGCGGACGTGGAGCGGTTGCTGACCTTTGTCGTCGTCGGGGCGGGCCCCACCGGCGTGGAGATGGCCGGGCAGATCGCGGAACTCTCGCGCCGGACCCTGCGGCGGGACTTCCGCAGCATCGACCCCGCCAAGGCCCGAGTCATCCTGCTGGACGCCGCACCCGCCGTCCTGCCGCCGTTCGGCGAGCGGCTCGGCGCGAAGGCGGCCGACAAGCTGACCAAGATCGGCGTCGATGTGCAGCTGGGCGCCAAGGTCGTCAATGTCGACGCGACCGGCATCGACGTCGAGGACAGCGACGGCACCCGCCGGCGCATCGACTCGGTCTGCAAGGTCTGGGCCGCCGGCGTTGCCGCGAGCCCGCTGGGCCGACAGCTCGCCGAGCAGACCGGTGCGGGGCTCGACCGCGCCGGCCGCATCGAGGTGCTGCCCGACCTGACCCTGCCGGGTCATCCGGAGGTGTTCGTCATCGGGGACATGGCGAGCCTCAACCGGCTGCCCGGCGTGGCGCAGGTCGCGATCCAGGGCGGCCGGCACGCCGCCAAGGAGATCCAGGCCTGGGTCGCCGGNAAGCAGACGGGCCGGCCGTTCGAATACCATGACAAGGGCAGCATGGCCACCATCTCGCGGTTCAGCGCGGTGGCGAGCATTGGCAAGGTGCAGTTCAGCGGCTTCTTCGCCTGGCTCGTCTGGCTGGCCGTGCACCTCGTCTACATCATCGGGTTCAAGCACCGGCTGACCACCCTGCTTCACTGGACGGTGAGCTTCATCGGCCGGGGCCGGTCGGAACGTACCGTCACCGAGCAGCAGATCTTCGCCCGGGTCGCGGTCCAACGCCTCGGAACGGACTTCGCGCCCTCCCTGCCCCCGCACGCGAGTCAGGAGGCGCCGTCCTGGACGGGGGCCCGGACGATCGTGCCGATGCAGCCGCAGGCCAAGGGCGAGGGCAAGGGCGAGGACAGCCGGCAACCGTCCCGGGTCTAGCGCGTAGCGCGGATCCGGCCTTCCACGTGGTTCGCACCACGCTCGCATGTTGCTCACATCTCGCTGTCGCATCGTGGGCTCCGACCGCGTGCCGCCGTGGCGCGCGGCGCCCGGCCGATCGCCGCCGCTCAGGGCCGACGACCGGTTCGCGGCGTAGTGACGCGACGCGGAAGGACGACACAGATGCGCAGCTTCCTGACCGGACGATGGGGTGCTGGGGTCGCCGCAGCGGGTCTGCTTGGGCTCGGGTTGGGGGTCGGGCTCGGGTTCGGCGGGACAGCCGCATCCGCTGCCTCGGACCGGACTGCCAGCGCAGCAGCCACCCCAGCCGACCACACGTTCCTGGGCGACCATCCGCGACTCGCCGAGGCCCGGCTGCGTTCCCACGACGGGCTGCGTCCCCATGGCGGCATCTGGGCCGGCGGCGGCGTACACGGTGAGGCAACGGTCAAAACCGGCAAGGGCTTCCAGGTAGTGGCGGGGNAACGCGGGNAGGNGNCCGCGGNGNGCCCCNCCNCCCNGACGGNCACNAGNGANNNCGGCTACGTCGGCACCTATGTGATCAACGCCGATACCCGGTTGCGGATCGACGGGGACGCCGCGAAGGTCTCCGACCTCCACCCGGGGGCGACGGTCCGGGTGGGCGCGACGGTCAAGGACGGCACCCGCACGGCGGTGGTCGTCGCCCAGCCCCAGGACTGACCTACCGCCGAGGGCCTATCCCGGCATCGAAGATCACCTGGGGGACGCCTGTCAGCGTGACGGCGGCGTCCCCCCTCCGCCATCCGGCTCGTCCGCAGGAAGCTCCGGACAGCCCTCGCGTTCGAGGTCCGCGGCGCGGACCATGCGACACCGCGGGCACGGTGTCCCCGGCCGCGCCATCGTCTTCAGCCCCTGGCGGGGACGCCGTCCCCGATGTTCCGGACACCGCAGGTACAAGAAGTCGGCCTGAACGGGCATCGATTTCTTCATGGCAGGGGAACCTTTCCGGTTCCACCGCATTCCCGACACTTGATGTTGGCGTCACCGTCGAAAAGACCGTCCTCGTCCGATTCCGCCTGCGGGCGCGTCTGATACTGCGTGCCGTTGCAGGACGAGCAGGTCATCAGGCCTAGGCTGAGCCGCTCGTCGGGCGGCCGAAAATACCGACTGGATCTTTTTCGTTGTCTCGCCACGCGATCAAGGGTGCACGCTCCATCACAGCCTGTCCAGACGCATCCACCACCAGGGCGTCATCCGGGAGACAGGCGCACCGTACTCATCCCATCCATCACTCGTCCGGCTACTTTGCCTACATTTTGACCCCCGGGCCGGCGCCATGGTGAGCGGCGGGAGCGACTGGACGACCGCGACCTCGTCGAAGCGGCCGTGTGCCTCGCCAACGGCGAGCGCAGGAGCGCTCCTGCTGGTCTCATACGATGACCGACTGATTCGTCGAGGCAGGCAGGCCGTCGTGCCGCGGTGGCCTGTCCCGGCACCGCGATCGGCGCGCAGTCCGTGGCCACCCGGAGAAGGACGAGGGATGGATGATCAATAATGCTGCCCACGTACGGACCAACCGTGCCCGCTGGAACGAGATCTCTGACGACTACCAGCGACTGAACGCCCCGCAGATCCGCCGGCAGGTGTTCACCGGCGACATCTCCTGGGGGCTATGGGCCGTTCCGGAATCACGGCTCGGCGTGCTCGGTGAGGTCACCGGACGGGACATCCTGGAGATGGGCTGCGGGGGCGGCCAGTGGTCGAGCGCGCTGGTCCGGCGGGGGGGCCGACCGATCGGCTTGGACCTCTCCGAACGGCAGCTGCACCACAGCAGACAGCTCGCCGCGGAGACCGGGCTGTCCTTCCCCCTGATCCAGGCGAGTGCTGAGGCGGTGCCCTTCGCCGACGACTCGTTCGACATCGTCTTCGCCGACCACGGCGCCTTCTCCTTCGCGGACCCCTTCCGGGCCGTGCCGGAAGCCGCACGCGTGCTGCGCCCCGGCGGCCTGCTCGCCTTCAGCCACGTCAGCCCGATCTACGAGATCACCGTGGCGCCGGGCCGGGACGCCCCTGGCAGTCGCCTGACCCGCGACTACTTCGGGCTGCGTTTGCTGGCCGAGGCCGACGGCCTGGTCAGCGCCAACCTTCCCTACGGCACCTGGATCAGGCTCTTCCGGGACAACGACCTCGTCATCGAAGATCTTCTGGANCCCCGCCCGGCACCGCCGGCATCCGACAGTCACAGCGAGGAACCGGCACCCGCCCAGCCCGAACGCGGCGACAAGGCATGGGCGCGCCGCTGGCCCTCCGAATGCATCTGGCGGCTACGCAAGCCGACGCGGTGAAGGCATCGGCCTCGTGACGACCACGCTGACTGGCGACGCCGCCCCGCACGCCGCTCTGCTGACGGGCATGGCGGATCTCGCCCGCCGGCTCCGACCGGGCGGCCGGGAGACTCCCGTCGTGCTGTCGCACCACGGTGAACGGCTGATCGTGCGCCACGGTGACGTCGTGCTCAAGGCCCACCCGCCCGGATCCGGCCCACAGCCGCCCGCGGCCCGGCTCCGGCTCGTGGCCACATCCTGCTGTCCCCGCTGCCGTCCCCGCTACCCCAGCCGTCCCCGCTACCCCAGCCGTCCCCGCTACCCCAGCCGTCCCCGCTACCCCAGCCGTCCCCGCTACCCCACGCCACCCCTACCGGTCTGGACGGGCTTGCCGTCCGGGTCCACGACCGATGGGTGAGTGCCTGGCCGCGATGGGTGAGTGCCTGGCCGGCCGGAGGGCCGGCCGGAGCTCAGGACAGCGCGAGCAACGCGCCGAGGGTGAAGCCGACCGCGGCGAGCCACACGAGGGTGGGCAGAGCGCGCAGCCAGCTCGCCACGGGCGAGTGGCCGGCGTGACGCTGGGCCGGAACCTGGGCGGAGTCCGCCCCCGCCGGGACGGGGCTGGGATCGATGCGGCCCTGGCCGCCCTGGCCGGCCAGCATGGTCGCCAGATTCCCGACGTCCGGGTCGTCGGGCGCGGCGGGCGGGCGCCGCGGCGNGGGACTGACCGGGGCCAGGACGACCGTCGGCCCGTTCGCCGCGCCGAGGTGCACCTGCACCTCGCCGTCGTTCAGGGCGATGCTGCCGGTCCGGGCGCCGTCCACCCAGATGCCGTTGGAACTGACGTCCCGGGCGAGCCACCCGGCATCGCCGCGGGGCTCCAGCAGGACGTGACGCCGAGACACCCGGCCGTCCGCGATNACGACATCGCAGTCACGGCCCCGGCCGACGACGTGACTGCGGTCGGCGGACAGCACGCTCTGGCCGGACGGGACGGTGATCCGCAGCCCTGTCGGGTCCACTGTTTCTCCTCCTGGGAGGATCCGGCTCCTGCCGAGATCCGGGCGATCGGGGCGCGGGGGTCAGGCGGGGAAGATCGCGTTGTCGCGGACGGTGACGGCGACCGGCGGCAGCGGCTGTTTCGCCGGCCCCGCGACGGGTTCCCCGGTACGGGTGTCGAAGGCGCTGCCGTGGCACGGGCAGAGGATGCGGCCCTTCGCGATCGCGTTCACCGAGCAGCCCTGATGGGTGCAGACGGTGGAGAAACCCTGGATCGTGCCGGCGGCATTCCTCGTGAGCACCAGGCCGGCGTCGCCGAGGATGAGACCGCCGTCGGCAGGCACCTCGTCGACCCGGGCGAGGGGCGCCGCGCCGCCGGCCTGGCCACCGCCGTTACCCGCGCCCGAACCGTCGCCACCCGCGCGGGTCCCGCCCGCGGTTGCCTGCCGTGGTTTCGGATCGGCCGCGTCGCTGCTGCTGGCGACGACATACCCGACGGCACCCGCGGCGACGGTGACCGCGATGCCGGGGACCACGAGGCGCCGCGTCGGTGCTTCCTGCGTCATGACTTTTTCCTCGGGATCCTGTTCAGACGTGCGGAATACCGGACCGGGTGAAAAACCACAGTGAAGCCGTCAACCAGATTGCGACCAGGGAAACGAGAACCGTCGAGCCGAGGACGGGCAGTACCCACCCCGGTAACCCGCTAGTCCGTAGGCTGATCATCTTTGCCGCGTAGGCCCCGTAAAAGGCGCAACCCAGGAGGCTGTGGAGAAGCACCCGGGTGCCATCGCTGGCAAAGCCCAGCGCCCAGATGCAGTGGAAGGCCACCGGCAGGGTGAGGACGAACGCGGTCGTCCCGCTCCATCGGTGCAGCGGACCGGCCCAGCTCGGCGCCGGGCCCGCGCCGGGCAGCCGTCCCCACATCCACAGTGCCGTGGCCAGCTGAACGAATAGCAGAACGGCGGCGGCCGTCGTCAGCCACGCCTTCATCGGCAGCATGCCAGAGAAACCGAGGGTGAACAGCGGCCGCCCGGCCGGTTCGTGAACCCTCGCGTACACACCGGTCGACACCGCGACGGCGGCACCGACCAACAAAGTAACGCCTAATGCCGCACCCGCACTCGTCTGCCGTTCGGCCCGGTCCGTGCCGGCTGCCATACCGCCCCCCGTCCCCTGAGACACCCTTGCTGCGCGAACTATGCCGGAAAGAGCGCGGGCGCGTCCAGAGCCGTCGGCGAGATGACATCGTCAGTGGAATGACGATGCCGCCGGCCGGATAACGGGTGGGTTGGAGCAGGGCCGGCGTCAGGGCCGGAGACGGGCCCGGCGTCAGGGGCGGAGACGGGCCCGCACCGCTCGGCGGAGTTCGTCGGTCGCGTCGACGACGACGCGGCGCAGGAGCGGGTCGAGACGGTCGCGGGCCAGCAGGGCGTCCGCCTCCCGCACCGTCCCCACGGACACGGCGAACTGCGGATAGGCGTGGGTGGCGATCTGCCGGGCGGCGTGCGGGGATCGCCGGGCCGCCATCGCCGGCATCTGCTCGAAGTAGCGGGAGACGTACCCGTCGGTGAGATCCGCCTGCTCGGGCTGCCAGAAACCCTCGGCCGTCGCGGCGACCAGCCGGGCGGACATCGTGTCGTCGTCCACGATCATCCGCCAGGCCCGGGCTTTCGCCTCGGGATCGGCAACGGCGGCGCGGGCCCGCGCCGCATGCTCGGCGGCCCGGGCGCTGCGATCACGCCGGCTCTCGGCCGCGATCTCCCCCTCCCCGGCCCGCCCGAGTACGACCAGCCGGTGCAGCAGAGTCCAGCGTAGTTCCGGGTCGATGACCAGTCCGGCCGGCACGTCCGTCCCGGCGAGCCACGCCGCCAGCGTTCCCGCCTGCGCCGGTCCGCTACACCCGATGACCCCGCGGGCGGCGGAGAGCTGATGACCGCCTCCCGGTGCTGCGGCCGCGAAGGCCCGCGCGCAGGCGGCGTGGAGCGCCTGCGCCGCCGCCGGTCGCGCCGACGGCGCGAGATAGCGGTTCAGCACGGTGGCCCGGGCGAAACGCAGGGCGTCCTCGAAGACGGCGATCTCGGTCTCCCGGGGCAGCGCACCCGCGGCGAGCGTCAGATAGTCGGCGGCGGGCCATTCGGCGTCCCGGGTCGCGTCGGCCGCGGCCGCCCAGATGATCGCCCTGGCAAGCGGATCGGCCGTCCGCGGCAGGACAGTGGGCAAAGCGGCGAGGTCGGCCGGGACGAAACGGATCTTGGCGTAGGTCAGGTCGCCGTCGTTGACCAGCAGCAGGCGTCCCGCCTCGCTCCCGACCAGTGACGCGATCCCGGTGCGCCCGCCCGGCGCCGCCGGATCGATGTCCACCTCCACCCGGCGGAGCAGCACGATCGGCCCGGTCGGCTCCGTCGGATTGGTCGGCTCCGTCGGATTGGTCGGCTCCATCGGCTCGGTCTGCTCCGCCGGGCCGTAGACGCCGATGCCGATGCGGTGCGGACGCAGCGTCGGGTGCGTCGGCGGTGCCGTCTGGACCACTGCGACCTGGGCGAGGCGGCCGTCGGAGCCGATCGTGATCTCGGGGCGCAGCGTGTTGACCTGTGCGTGGCGCAGCCACACCTCGGCCCAGCCGGCGAGGTCCCGGCCGCTCGCCGTGGTCAGCGCGGCGAGCAGGTCGGCCAGGGACGCGTTGGCGAAGGCGTGCTGGGCGAAGTACGTCCGCAGCCCGGTCAGGAAGGCGCCGTCGCCCACCCAGGCGACCAGCTGCCGCAGGGCCGACGCTCCCTTGGCGTAGGAGATGCCGTCAAAGTTCAGCAGGGCGAGTGCGGTGTCGGGGACGTCGGCCGGGGCCACCGGGTGCGTCGACGGCCGCTGGTCGGCGGCGTAGCCCCAGCTCTTGCGACCGACGGCGAAGCTGGTCCACGCCCCGGTGAACCGCGTCGCCTCGGCGGTCACCCGATAGCCCATGTACTCGGCGAACGACTCGTTCAGCCACAGGTCGTCCCACCAGCGCATGGTGACCAGATCACCGAACCACATGTGGGCCATCTCGTGGGCGATGACGACGGCACGCAGCTCCCGTTCGGCCTCGGTCACCGCCGAGCGGAACACGAACTCGTCCCGGAAGGTCACGCACCCCGGGTTTTCCATCGCGCCGGCATTGAACTCGGGCACGAACGCCTGATCGTAGGTCCCGAACGGGTACCGGCTCGCGAACAGCTCGTGGTAGCGGTCCAGGCAGGCCCGGGNGACGCCGAAGATCTCCGCCGCGTCGGCGTCGAGGTACGGCGCGAGTGAGCGGCGGCAGAGCAGCCCGAGCGGGATGCCGTCGTGGAAGTCCTCGACGAGGTGGTACGGCCCCGCGACCACCGTCACGAAGTAGGTCGCCAGGGGTGCCGTCTCGGTGAACTCCCACCGCCCCGGCGAGGCCTGCTTCCCGGCACCGTTCGCCCGCACCGTCCAGTCGGGGGGTGCGGCCACGCTCAGGCGCACCGGCGCCTTGAGATCGGGCTGGTCGAAGCAGGCGAACATCCGCTGGGCGTCGTCGAGGAAGGTCTGCGCATACAGGTAGACCTCGCCGTCCTCCGGGTCGGTGAACCGGTGCAGCCCCTCGCCGGTGTTCGAGTACCTCATCGTGGCCGTCACCACGAGCTCGTTCGTCGCGTGCAGCGTCGCGAGGGGGAGCCGGTTGCCGTCGACGGCGGAGGGGTCCAGCGGCTGGCCGTTGAGCCACAGTTGCTGGATGGATACCGGTTTGAGCTCGACGAACGTCGCCGGTGCCGGTTCGCCGTCCGCCGACGAGCCGGCCGTGGCGAGGGAGCCGTCCGTGGCGAGGGAGCCGTCCGTGGCGAGGGAGCCGTCCGTGGGGGGACGGAGGCTGAAGCGCACCCTGGTCGTCGAGCCGAACTCCGTCGACGTGCGAGCCGCGGTCAGGTCGAGCTCGATCTCGTAGCCATCGACGCGGACCAGGCCGGCGCGGGCGAGGGCTTCGTCCCGGGTGAGGCTGTGCATACGGCGAACCTATGAGATGCCTCGCCGCCCGTCCGACGTGGACCTGGTCACCCCCCGATCTTGCCGGGTGGCCCGTCGATGTCAGTGCCCGGAGGCGAGGACAGGGTCGGTGACGCCGTGGGGGCAGGCGAACCGCTCGATGTCCCTACCCGCCCGGTAGGCCCCGGCCCGGTAGGCGCTGTCGTCGAAGTCGAGAACGCCGGCCCGCCGGTCCGGGCCGCGCTCGAGGGCCGCGAGCGGGAGGACGGCACGGATGCGGATGGTCAAGGCGGATCTTGATGCCGAGCGCCGCCAGCGCGTCGAAGGTGCGGCGGTAGAACGACGCTACCGACTGCGCGACCAGGGGAAATGAGATCCTCTCGCCGTCCAGGCGCTGGACGACCAGCTCATGANCGACGAAGTCGAAGTCGATGGTGAAGATCGGGTTTCCGTCGACCTGGCCCATCGGACGCGTCGTCAGTCCACGGCCGGTCAGCTGGAGGGGAAGATGTCACGGGTTCAGCACCGGTCAGGCCGGCCGCGGCAGTCCGGGACGATGACCCGGCGAATCTCGATCTCTCCATCGCCGAACGACTTGAGGACCACCGAGTGCCGGAGCGCCTCGGCGACGAGCGGGACCTCAGCGAGCACCGAGTCGGGGGGCTTGCCCATCATCAGGTAGTCGACATCACGCCAGCCGTGGGGGAACCGGCCGCGCACCTGAGGGTCGAGGTCCAGCTTGTAGAACCACACCGGCAGCGGCCGGCGCCCGGCGATCGTGAGGTCGGTCCAGGCGATGTCGTCGGTGATAACGATGCCCTCCGGGGGAACGTTCGCGAGGAACCATCGGGTCGCCTCCCGGCTCGGGGCACTCGCGTCCTGGGTGAGCGCGGTGCGAATTTTCGGTGTCCAGTCCGGGATCACCGTCGCGGCGGCCACGGACAGGGCCACCAGGACCACGAGGCAGCGCAGGCCATTGACGATCATGGCCGCGGTCGCCCCCACCCCCGCCCCGGGCCCCGACCCCGGCCCGGCATGACGCGGCGGACCGCGTCGCGGCCGTGCTCCACTCGGCAGGACGGCGTCGAGCAACCCTGCCACGCACAACGCGGCGAACGGGAGCATCGCGGTGACGTAGGGGTTGGGCAGGTAGCCGTTGCGGAAGACGAAGGCAAACTGCAGCAGCAGTAGTCCGGCGACGACCCGCAGCCGCCGCAGGGCGAGCAGGGGAACCGCGGCCGCAATACCGGCGAGGACCAGGTAGGGATCGAGATCGAGCCAGGACCGCACGACATGGTAGGTGTCACTGCCGGTGTCGAGCACGCTGCCGCTCGGGGCCCGGTCGAACAGCTGCCATCTGATCGCCCATTCCAGCGAGACGTGGCCGGGCCCCTCGAACAGCTCGTTCTTCGCGGCCGCATACAGGATGTAGATGCCGCACACGCCGATCAGGCAGCCCATGAAGTTGCGCCGCACGAATCGCCAGTTACGAGGATCACGATTCTGCCGGAGCAGTACGTACAACCCCGGGAGGAAGAGCAGGACGGTTTCCTTCGACCAGAACGCGAAGGCCATGAAGATCCCGGCGAACGCCGCCGCCGCGACACTGCGTCGCGGCGACGCCGCGCACACCAGGGCGGCGAGCAGCCACATCACGGCGATGTTGTCGAGGAACGCCATCCGCTGATACCACAGGGCGAGCGGTGAAAGCGAGAAGACGAGCAGGGCCAGGCCGGCGAAGAACCGTCGTAGGCCGAGGAGCCGGCCGAACCGGTACAGCAGCACGCAGCTCACCAGATGCACGCCGAACATGAGCTCGCGGGCCGCGGTGACCGCCGTCGGCGCCCGGTTGAAACCATCAGTGATCTTCGTGTAGATGGCAATCAACAGCCATCCGCCGAACGGATGGTCATACCAGTACGTGTAATGCGCGATCCGGTTCCAGTACTGCATCGAATAAGCCTGGGCGGCATACGTGCCCTCGTCGTCGGTGACGCGGCCCGGCCAGCCGTCGAAATTGTAACCGTGCAGCACCGCCACCACCGTCAGGAGCACGGCGAGCAGGAGCAGGCTGCGGCGGCGGACGCCGACCCAGCCGACCAGTCGGCCGGTGAGCTCCCCGGCCCGGGCTGCGATCCAGGTCACGGCGGTCTGCGGGCCGAGCGGTCGGGGGTACGGGTTCGCGGCGTCGGGTGCGGTCACGACGCCGCCTCCAGCTCGAAGCGGCCGGAGCCGGTGCTGTGGTGGGCCCCGGAGTGGGAGGTCTTCTCCCACTCGACCCGGCCACGCAGCAACCGGGCCGTGGCGCGCACCGCGGCGGCGGAGAGCGCGAGCTGGTACAGCGGGGCGCAGAGCACGAGCCGCACGCTGTCCCAGCGACGCAGATCGAGCCCGTACGCCTCGGCGAACTCGCGGAACGCCGCCTGCTCGGAGAAAACCGTCATGACGGTCGCANCGAACGGAAGCCAGAAGACGATGACCAGACCGGTCGGCGCCGCCAGAAACAACGTGAGGACCAGCGACACCGGCAGCAGGACGCCGGCGAGTGCCTGGAAGAACGGCATCGTGAGCATCTCCACCGCCATGATGCGCTGACGTGCTCCCGGCAGCGCCCGCCAGTCCCCCTTGAAGAGGACCTGCATGAACCCCATCATCCAGCGGGTGCGCTGGATGATGAGTTTCGTGAGGCTTTCCGGGGTCTCCTCCCGGGTCGTCAGATCCGGATGGTAGAAGACCGCGGTCGGGATTCCGGCGGCCGAAGCCCGCACCCCGAGGTCACAGTCCTCGGTGAGGCAGGAGACGTCCCACCCACCGAGCCTTTCCAGCACCGTTCGCCGAATGAACACCGTGTTGCCGCCGAGTGGGATGAAACGCGCGCGCGCCTGGAAACGCAGCCGCGACATGAACCAGATGTAGTATTCGAGGCAGTTGCGGGCCCGCCACCAGGAGGTGCCCGCGTCCAACCAGTGGAGGAACGCCCGTATCGGTGAGTGGTCCGCGGCGCGCCGCCACGCCGTGGCACGCGCGTTCATGAGCTGCACGCCGCCCTGAAAGATGCCGACGTCGGCGTGGCGCAGGGCCAGCGTGTTCACGTAACGCAGGAGTCCCCCGGCGAGCAGGGACTCCGCGTCGACGACGCCGACCAGGTCGCCGGTGCAGTGCCGGCGGGCGTCCTCCAGGGACAGGGGTTTACTACGCCGGCTGCCTTCGGGCGCGACGACCCGCACGTTGGAATGCCGGCCGGCGATCTCCTCGGCGACCCGTCGGGTCTCCTGGTCGACCTCGTCATACGACACCATCACGACCAGTTCCACCAGGTCGCCGGGGTAGTCGCCGGCAAGGATCTGGGTCAGGGTCCGCCCGAGCACCGGCTCGTCGCGGGCGGGGACGATGAGGGAGAAGCGGTTGCGGGGCGCGAGGTTGCCGGTCAGGTCCACGTGATGCACCCGCTCGGGACGCTGCCAGCTGTACTGGCCGCGCACGAGGGTCAGGCTGGCGACCAGCAGCATCAGCAACGAGACGATCGTCCATGCGGCGAGTAGCACGACGTGGTGATGCTCGGCCGCACGCACCCCCAGCGTCACCGCGAGGGGCACGCTGACCAGCGCCCACACCCAGCGCCGCCGGCGGCTGGCGCCGGGGATCGACCCGCGGGTCCGCGCCCGGAGCCGACCGGACAGGACCAGGCCGCCGGTCACCGCCGCCACCGCGCCCAGTACCACGGCGAACGGCTGGCCCAGGCGCGGACCGCCGTACGAGACCAGCCTGATGTCCGGCGAACCGGCGAACATGTAGACGTACCAGCCGCCCGACTCGCACGCGAGCCGGGCGAGCCACGGGATCCGCCGGCCCCGGCCACCCCGGCCGAACATCCGAGGCAGGACGACCGCGAGTGCGCCGGGCAAGAGGTAAGACATGCTCCCGTCCAGACCGACCAACGCGGACAACACGAGGGCCGACGTGGTGTGCAGGGCGGCCCCCCACCCCGCGGCCCACCACCCCGCGGCCGCTACCATCCACAGCCGAGGTGAGCGTCGGGGCACGCGGGGATCTCGGTGCGCATGGGCATGCCGACGCGCGCCGCGGGGGAGCGCCCGCGCACGCGGGACTTCGGAATCAGAATCGGATGTCACCTGTACCTGCCTGAAAGGGGTGGGCACGGAGCACCGCGGGCGGGCGACACCGCGGCGGGTCCGGTCCCCGGCCTGGATGGAAGGTCAGTTCGCCGCGACGAGCTTCGGGAGGTCGGCCACGTACTCGGCGACCGTGGTGTCGGCGAATTAGCTCCTCGCCATTCCCTTGTAGTTCGTCGTCGGCGTGGAATACGCCAAGGTGCCGCCGGCAAGCATGATCCGCCTGTCGGGGAGCTGCGCATGCCCGGAACAGAACAGCCGGATGAGGACCCCACCGGCGCCGAGGTGTACGCCGTCACCGGCGGGTGGGCTACGAAACCGCACCGGACACCCCGTCCTCCGACGGCCTTCCGTGGGACGGCGACACCGCCCGCTCAGACACCGCCCGCTCAGACACCGCCCGCTCAGACACCGCCCGCTCAGACACCGCCCGCTCAGACACCGCCCGTCGCCGGTACACCAGCCGATCCACCACCAGGTATCGGACGATCACCGCGGCGGCCAGGGACATCAGGGTCGAGATGCCGACGCCGAGATGCCATCGCCCGACCAGCACCGCGAGCAGTGGCAGCCGAATGACCAGATCGAGATTGTTGATGAGCGCGAACGCCGGATAGCGACGCAGCCGGGAACCCGTCTCCCGATCCCAGACCAGGAGCTCGCAGCCGAGGAAGTTCCAGCCGACGGCGATCTGGGTCGCGACGATCGCCGCGACCAGGTAGTGCAAGCCGACGTGGTGAAGCACGGCGGTGCCAAGCAGGTTCGGCACCGTCCCGGACGCCCCGACCAGGGCGAACCGCGCGGGCTTCGGAACCCGCAACGCGAACAGCCGCCGGGCGAAGCGGGCGCCTTCGGTCAGCGAGGCGTTGGAGGTCCCGGCGTGCCGCTCGGCGAAGGCGTACCCGATCTCGCGGACGCGCAGCCGTCCGGACGCGACGAGCAGCTCCAGCAGGATCTTGTAGCCGTCCGGTCGCAGGCCGGCCCGGTCCACGACGGCGACCCGTACCAGGAAGAAGCCGCTCATCACGTCCGAGACGCCGCGCAGCCGACGGGGGAAGACCCACCGACACAACCGGTTCGACCCCGTCGAGACCAGGTGCCGCATGCTTCCAGCGAGCCCCGATGCGCTGCCGCCGGACACGTACCGGCTGCCGATCACCACATCGGCGGCATGTTCCACGGCGGTGCCGAGCAGCGCCGGGATGGTCTCCGGCGGATGCTGGAGGTCCCCATCGATGATCACCGCATAGGGCGCGGCACAGAGCGCGAAGCCCTCGCTGACCGCGCCCCCCAGCCCGCCGACCCGCTGGGCCGGGGTCCGGTGGTGCACCCGTACCGGTAACCGCACCGAGGGGCGGACGCGCGCGATGACCTCGGGCGTTCCGTCGTCGGAGTCGTCAACGAAGATTACTTCTCCGGACAGGCCGTGCAGCGCCTCGTCGAGGCGCCGCAGCAGCGGTTCGACGTTGCGCGCCTCGTTGCGGGTGGGTATCACGACCGACACCTGTGGCCCGACGTCCAGCCGGGAACCGACCGGTTCCGCGGCCGAACCGCCCGTCCGCTCGGGACGCTCCAGCGGGTGGCGGGGATGCGGCAGAACGGGCAGACGGAGCAGGCCCGTGCGGTCGTCCGGTCTGCCCGCCGGCCCGGTCCGGCTCCCCTGCTCGGTCCTACTCGCTTGATCGGTCCTACTCGCTTGATCGGTCCTGCCCCCCTGATCGGTCGAGGTCATCGGATCCCCCCGGGGCCACAGACCCGCGAAACGCGAGTCAACGCCGAGATAATCCCGATCCGTCGAATTCCGGACAATACAGCGCAACATTCACGCGGCCACATTCCTGTGGTGATCATAACGAATTTCCCCCAGAGGCAGCGGAACAAGAGAAGCCTCGGATCGAGCCATCTACCGGCACCCCATGCCCGATCCGGGCCCTACGGTCATAAGGCCGGGCGAAAAATTACCGCAGGTCGTCAGCCGGCGGGGGCGGGTGACCACCAGGAACACTCCGAGACACGGCCTCCCCGCTAAGCCGGGTGCGCCGTGCCA
Organism: Frankia sp. Allo2; assembly: GCF_000733325.1. Taxonomy (NCBI): domain Bacteria; kingdom Bacillati; phylum Actinomycetota; class Actinomycetes; order Frankiales; family Frankiaceae; genus Frankia; species Frankia sp. Allo2. Next base: position 109,457 of record NZ_JPHT01000008.1, on the reverse strand, counting down.
CACCGCACTCCACCGGCATGCTTTCTGACACTTCCGGGCAACCCGGTTGGCCGGTACCGTCCGGCCCTATAATTCAGAAATCACCGATCAACATCCCCGCATAGGGCCACAAGTCCCGGCCCCACGGAGCGGTACATCGCGACAACACGTGGAACCACCCCGGCCGGGTTGACGACAGTCACGACCGCAGAACCCCGCGCCCATAGACTTCCCAGCCATAAACCCCAGGGAGCACGGTGTCAGACCAGCCTCGCAAGAGCAGAGCGGACAGGGGGCACGTTNGCCTCAACCAACGGGATCTCCACGCCCTCGAATGGATCTTCGATATGCGGGCCGCCTTCGAGTCGGACATCTCGGAGATTCTCGGCCCGGAACACCCGATCTCCAAGAACGCGGCCCGCGCCGTCGTGAAGCGCTGGGAGAACGCCGGAGTCGCCTCCGCCGATCCCGTACTCGCCGGCCAGGGCCGGCTCGTACGGCTCACCGCCGAGGGCACCCGGCTGGTCAGTTCGATGGAGCTGGAATCCGACGGGGCGGCGACGAGCGCGGCGGGGGCCGTGCGCCACGCCATGGTCGCCCGCGCCCGGCTGCGGATCGAGAACGCCGGGGNGGGCGGGNCGCGGGTGCTGGCCTGGATCAGCGAGCGACAGTGGCGGCACGAAAACGAGGCCGCCCTGCACACCGGGTCGCACGTTCCCGACGGATTCGTCCGCCTCGATGGCGGGATGACGGGAGTCGTGCAGGTCGGCCATACCCGGGTGGAGGTCGCCCGGCTCCGGCCACTGATCGCGAAGCTCGCCCGTCACCATCCCGTCGTCGTNCTCGCCGTTCCCCGGGGAGAGCTGGCCGGCAACCCGGCCGGCCCCGCCGCGGTCACCGACGACGGCGACGGCCTGCCGGCGACGGTCTTCACCGTGGAGATCTGACTTCGCTTCTGACGTCACTGTGGAGATCTGAGCCCGGCGAGACGCTCGGCGAGCAACTCGGCGAGATGCCGCCCGCGCCGGGCGGCGACGTGTTCGGCCTGGGTCCGGCAGGAGAATCCGTCGGCGAGCAGCACGGTGCCCGCGGGAGCCGAGGCGATCGCCGGGCCCAGGGTACGGGCAGCGATCGCCATCGACACGTCGTAGTGCCCGGCCTCCATACCGAAGTTGCCGGCCAGGCCGCAGCAGCCAGCGAGGACGTCGACGTCCGCGCCGGCCGCCGCCAGCAGGCCGCGGTCGGCGGCGAATCCCATGACCGCGTGCTGGTGGCAGTGCGGCTGGGCAAGGACGCGCACCCCGTCGAGACGCGGCGGAGTCCAGCCGATGGTGTCGGCGAGCAGCTCGGCGAGGGTACGCACCGCACCGGCGACCAGCGCGGCTGCGGGGTCGCCCGCGAGCAGCTCGACGAGGTCGCCGCGCAGCACCGCCGTGCAAGACGGTTCCAGGCCGACGATCGGCGTCCCGGCCCGGGCGTACGGCGCGAGGCAGTCGACGGTCGCTCGCAACCGGTGGCGCGCACCGTCGAGCTGGCCGGTGGTGATCCAGGTGAGACCACAGCACGCGGGGCCCGGCGGCACGATCACCCGGTAGCCGGCGTCCGCCAGAACTGCCACGGCGGCCCGGCCGACTTCGGGGGAGAACGCCTCCGTGAACGTGTCGATCCACAGCACCACCTCCCGGCTGTGGGCCTCGCGCCGGTGGATCGCCCGCCCGTCGGCCGCTTGCCCGTCAGCCGGCCGCCCGTCAGCCAAGTACCCGTCGGCCGGGTACCCGTTTCCCAGGTCCGAGCCGCTTCCCAGGTCCGAGCCGCCGTGCTCGCGCCACCAGCGGCTGAACGGTTGCCTGGCGAAGGCCGGCACCTCGCGGCGCGCGTCCATGCCCCCCATCCGCAGCAGCAGCCGTCGCACCGCCGGTCCGGCCAGCACCGCGTTGACCAGGCGTGGCGCCCGCCCGGCGACCCGGGCCCATCGGGGCAACCAGCCGAGCACGTAATGGCTGACCGGCCGGAGTCGATGCCGGTAGGCGCGGAACAGNACCTCGGACTTGTACGTCGCCATGTCCACCCCGGCCGCGCAGTCGCGCGCGCACGCCTTGCACGACAGGCACAGGTCGAGCNCCTCGGCCACCTCCGGGGCCCGGGNGCCCCCGGCACCTCCGCGGACCAGCGAGCCGTTCGCCATCTCCTGCAGCACCCTGGCCCGGCCGCGGGTGGAATCCTTCTCGTCGCGCGTCGCGAGGTACGACGGGCACATGAAGCCGCCGGCCGCCGGCGTGTCGGCCCGGCAGGTGCCCAGCCCGACGCAGCGGTGGACGGCCCGCCCGAACTCCCCCGCGTCGGCGGTGAAGGCGAATCCGCCGATAGTGGGCAGCGGGCGAGCCGCCGGCAGGCGCAGGTCGGCGTCGATCGGCCTCGGCCGGACCAGCACACCCGGGTTGAGAAGATCGTCCGGGTCGAACAGGGCCTTGAAACCGGCGAAGACGCCGAGCGCGGCCGGCGAGTACATCCTGGCCAGCAGCTCACCGCGGGCCCGGCCGTCCCCGTGCTCACCGGATATCGAGCCGCCGTAGGAGGCGACCAGGTCGGCGGCCTCGGTCAGGAACGGGCGCAGGCGCCCCGGGGCCTCCGCCAACGGTAGATCAATCCGGATGTGCACGCAGCCGTCCCCGAAGTGTCCGTACGGCACCCCGTCGATCCGGTGCGCGCGCAGCAGGTCTTCGAAGTCACGCAGGTAGGCTCCCAGGCGCTGCGGCGGCACGGCCGCGTCCTCCCAGCCGGGCCAGGCTGGTTCCCCCGCCGCGCTCCGCCCGGCGAGACCCGCGCCGTCCTCGCGGATCCGCCAGAGGGCGCGGGTCTGCGGGCCGGTGGGCAGCACCCGGGTGGCCCTCGTGCCCGCGGCGGTCGCCAACGCCCAGCCGGCCGCGAGCGCCTCCGCCGGGCTCGCCCCACCGACCTCGACGAACAGCCAGCCGGTGCCGGCGGGAAGCTCCGGTACGGCCCGCGGTCCCCGGTGCCGGCGCACGATGTCGACCAGGCGCGCGTCCATGCCCTCCACCGCCAGCGGAGCGTGCGGGAACAGCAGCGGCACGGCGTCCGCGGCGGCCGGCATGTCCGGATAGCCCAGCACGACCATCGCGGTCGCGGCCGGCCGGGGGACGAGGCGGACGGTCGCCCCGAGCACGACCACACAGGTGCCCTCGGAGCCCACCAGGGCCTTCGCCAGGTCGCCGCCGCGTTCGGGCAGCAGGTGCTCCAGCGAGTAGCCGGAGACCTGGCGGGGGAACCTGCCGAGTTCGGTGCGCAGGACCGCCAGGTTGGCCCGGACGAGGTCGTCGAGCCCGGGGACTGCCGGATACCCGGGGACTGCCGGATACCCAGAGCCACCCGATCGCCCGGAGCCACCCGGGCCGACCCGTAGTCGACGTCCCGTGCCGTCGAGCACGTCGAGATCGACGATGTTGTCGGCGGTCCGGCCGTAGGCGATCGCCCGTGCGCCGCAGGCGTTGTTGCCGATCATGCCGCCGATGGTGCAGCGGGCATGGGTGGAGGGATCCGGACCGAATCGCAGCCCGTGCCGGCCGGCCGCCTCCTGGAGGCTGTCCAGGATGACCCCGGGCTGCACGCTCGCGGTGCGGGCGGCCGGGTCCAGGGAGATGATGCGGTGCAGGTGGCGGCTGAGATCCATCACCACCCCGGGGCCCACGGCGTTGCCCGCGATGGAGGTGCCCGCGCCCCGGGTGGTCAGCGGGGTCGCGGTGGACCGGCAAACTGCCGCGATCGCCAGGATGTCCCCGACCTCCCGGGGGAACACCACAACCGCGGGCGGCACCCGGTAGTTCGAGGCGTCGGAGGAGTACTCGGCCCGGCGCCGGGCCGAGGCGTCGACCATGGGCCGGACCACTCGATCATGATCTACACCGGTGCCGGCGACCATCGATCCGGCCGTGGTCGGTCGCTCCCCGAGCGCCGCCCGCAGCATCTGGACCAGCTCCGCCCGGTCCCCGGCCCCTGTTCCGGCCCCGGCCCGATCCCCGGGACGCCGAAACTGTCGGCGAAACCGTTGGACCCGCACGCGACGCTGCTCCCGCTGCNCCCCACCATCCTCGCCACGGGCCGGGCCGGCCGCACCGGATCGACCTGCCACTGTGGATCTTCAATGAGATCGCCCTCCCGGAACCCGGGCACGGCACGGTCGGTGGCCTCCTTCGGCCGCTCACTGAGCCTTTTCAAAGTTAGCTTTCCTAAATCTCTTCCTCGGTGAGAATGAATGCGGCGAGGGCGAACTTCCCGACACGGCGGGGACAGCCGCGGAAGCGGTCGAAGATGTGCCAGTTCTTCAGGATCGCGAAGCCGCGCTCGCCTCTGGCGCGGGTGGCGGCGTGGGCACGGTTGATCTCCTTTAGCTGATCGGACAGGTCGCCGCCGGGTGGCTTCTTGTACGGAACGAGGAGGTGGTCTCCTTCGCCGCCGACATATCCCTTGTCGGCGAAGAGGTGGAGCTCCGAGCGGTCGATCACGTGGAGGATGTCGTGCATGCGGGCGGCGGTGAGGTCGTGGACGCTGCCGGGAAGCCCCTCGGAGATCCAGATCATCCTGCCGTAGGGGTCGGTGAGGCCCTGGAGGTTGATGCCGTGGTACTTGTGCTTGCCCGAGTAGTACAGCTTGTTGTGTGCCCGGACACGGGTGGTGCGCACGACCGTTCCGTCGAGGATGAGGAAGTTGCTCTGCGTCCACGCGAACGTCCACACCGCCGCGAGGCGGCTACGGCCGCGGGTGGCCAGCAGATCGACGGCCTCGCGCACGTAGTTGTAGACCGTCCCGACACTGACGCCGAAGCCTTCGGCGAGTCGCTCGTAGGTGTCGCCGTTGCGTAGGTGCGCGAGCACGAGGAGTGCCTGCCCGTGTGGGGACAGCTTGCGCCACGTCTGGCGCTGAGCGCGGTCGTCGGCCAGCAATGTCGAGGCCCAGGAACGAGCGGAAGCGCAGGCCATACGACCTAAGCCGCACAAGCTGGCGGTGAAAACGCGGTTGCACGACGCGGTCAATGAGCCTTTCCCGGCAACGGGTCGTCGCACTGGGTAGCCGTAACGGACTGTGATGGTCTGGCGGGTGGGGTCGGGCCGGGAGACAAGGCGGCGCGGGGNCTCGGTAGGAAGTGTCCTTCCACAGATCACTTCACCGAAGGACCCCGCGTCCCGCATGAGTTTCACATACACCGCCGAGCTGCCCTTCGGCGATCACACCGTCTTCCGCCTGGCCGGACTGTTGGTCGCGGAGCGTCAGCGTCGTGGTACCCGTAACGGCACTCGCACGCTGTCCGCGCTGGAGCAGGCCGTGATGGCCCTGCGCTGGTTCTGTGACGGCACGCGGACCCGCCCGCCCCTCAACGATCATGGAGTGTCCCGCTCAGTGGGCTACCGCTACCTGCACGAGGGCGTCGCCGTGCTGGCCTGGCAGGCCCCTGACCTGCGCGAGGCGTTGATGCGGGCCAGGATCGCAGGCTATCGCCATCTGATCGTCGATGGCACGGTCATCGAGACCGACCGGCTGCGCGTGCCTGGTCCGAGCGAGGGCGTGGACCTGTGGTGGTCCGGCAAGATCTCCGATCACGGTGGCAACGTCCAAATCCTGTCGACCCCCGACGACGGCTGGCCGCTGTGGGTCTCGGAGGTGCCCCCCGGCCGCGAACACGACTCGACCGCTCTGCGCGCCTCCGGCGCGCCGCCGATCCTGGAAGAGGAGTGGACCGCCGACCTACACGAGGTGCTGTTCGACCTCGGTTACGAAGGGTTGGGCGGCCCGGCCGGGCCGCCCACGCTCGCCCGCAAGAAGCCCACGGCTCCTACCCAGAGAGTCACACAAGCCTACCACCAGCAAAATCAGTGGCCGGGTACCGCGCGGTCGGCGGCCTCGGCAGAGTGCTCGGAGATGCCGACCATGCCGGCGATCCTGGCCTGCTTCGGCCGAGTCGACCCCCGCGGCCGGCGCTCCGCCCGGCCCGACCGCGGCGCGAGCTTCAGCCGCGTGTTCAGTTCGCCACGCGCCTGAACGAAGAGCGTCTGGTAGATCGTCTCGTGCGACACGCGCATCTCCGGATCATCCGGGAAATCCTTCTTCAGCCGATTAGACACCTGTTCCGGCGAGAAGTCGGCCGACAGCCGTTCGGCCACCGCGTCGTGCAGCCGGACGTGAGTTTCCAGCTTGAACGCCTTCGGTCGCCGCCGCCGCTCGTCGGCGCGTTTCTGCGCGTCCGCGGCGCGGTATCCGGCATTGCCGCCGTTGCGCGCGACCTCACGGCTGATCACCGACTGGTTTCGGTCCAGCCGGGCCGCGATCATCCGGTGTGACAGTCCCTCGGCCAAGCCCCTGGAGATCGCCTCCCGCTCCTCCAAGGTCAACTCGACGCCGCGCACTCAGCTCTCCGATCAGNGGATCATCTTTCTACCAGCACTGATGCTCTGATCATCTGAGACCGCCCCGGGTGGCCGTGGTGGGTACACACCGGTACCGGTCGGGTCTTGGTGACGCCGGGTGGGTGGTTGCCGAAGCGGTGTTGCCGCCGGGGCATCGTGGGCGCCATCCGGTACGTGGCTACGTGGCCCGCAACGGGATCGCGTGGCGGGCGCTGCCGGCGGGCTTCCCGGCGTGGCGGGCGGTCTGCGGCTTCTTCGACCGGTGGAAGAACAAGGGCGTGACCGCCAGGGCCCAGGGCGCGTCGCGGGGCGGACCCGGCCCGCGGGGGTCGTGGACCATCCTGAAGACCACCGTCGAGACCACCCGGGAGAACCCCGGCCGGAAAACCTCCGGGGCCCTGCCGGGACGAGGGGTGGTCGAACGCACCCTCGCCTGGCTTACCGCCCACCGGCGGCTTGCCCACGGCTATGGACGTCATCCCGCCGCCTCCGAATCGTTCATCAACGGGCTCGTGCGCGCTGGTCCGCGCTAGTCGTAGCTCTTCCGGCCGGTAGGACTTGCCGCCCTTCCAAAAACGTTACGAACGGGCCGGCAAGCCGGCAAGTTTTGTGAATAAATGACTTTTTTGCGCATTCTGCGGATCGGGGCCGGTGGTGAGGGGCCGCCGGCCACAGCGGAAGAAACCGCCGGCGGCGTGTCACCGCCGTGGGGCTGGCACGCAGATCGCACAGCGGTGAACGCTGCGAACGAGCCGGCAAGTTTTGTGAATAGACAGCTTTTTGCGCATTCTGCGCAGGCGAGGAGCTGGCCCGCACCGGCGAGCAGCGCTGCCGGGACCGCGACCGCCAGCCCACCCCACACCGGCCTTTTCCGGCGACCGCCCGAACGCGATCTTCCGCAGCACCGCGAGCCCAGCCCGCAGCGCCTCACGCTCGGTCTCCCGCTCAACCAGCCGGCTACCCGAACAGAACCCTCACCACCCACCCAAAGATAGCAATAAGGTGAAGGATCATTATGCTTCCACACGACTTCGCGGATTAAAACGCGGATTAAAACTCAGTAGCGGAAGACCCACGGTCTCGGGAAGCCGGAGACGTTCACTTTTCTGGGGTTCACGTGTCTGTGCGCGACGTCCAAGAAGGGGAACTTCTGGGTGAGGCGCGTCACGGGCAAGAGGCGGATGCGGGCGAAGCTCAAAGAGATCAAGGAGGAACTGAAGCGGCGCCGGCACCAACCCGTCCCGCTCCAAGGGCAGCGGCTACGCAGTGTGGTGGTTGGGCATCTCAACTACTACGCCGTGCGCGGCAACACGGACGCGGTCGCGTCCTTCCGCATCCAGGCGACACGGCACTGGTTCAAGGCGCTTCGCCGACGAAGCCGGCGCACGCGACTGACCTGGGCGCGCATGGGGCGCCATGCCGACTGATGGCTACCACCCGCCCGCCCACGCCACCCGATGCCGAGCGTGCGCTTCGACGCCAGAACCCGAGGCAGGAGCCCAGTGCGGTAATTCCGCACGCTGGGATCGGTGCGGGGGCCTCCGCAAGGACGGTCCCAATCGGGTTGGCGTATATCCAGGTCTCTGACCAGCATGTTTTGGTGATCAGGCTGCTCCCGTGTCCGTCCCCACGTTGCACACACCCAAGGCTCGGACGCAGTGCGCCGGCCACCGTACGGAGACACTGCCGCCCCCGACGAGGCCGGCCGGGGCCGGCGGCACGGGAGAGCGACCTCCGGCCGCGGCTCGTCGGTCAGCCCTTCCAACCGGTCGACGGCGAACCGGTTCCGCCACTTCGCCATCGTCCCCACCGACGCCCCGACCTGCCCGTTCGTCCCGCTCTCCGCGCACGCCAGCACGATCCGCGACCGCGACGCCTGCGCCGTCTTCGGACGCCCGGACCCAGCCAGTCAGCGCCTCCAGCTCCTCGTCGGTCAGCACGATCTCCACAGCACGCGGCCCAGACATAACCGCAGTATACGATCTACACGTGAACTAAGGATTCAGGACACTACTGTAGCTATCATCAAACGATGACCGACAGCGAGTCAGAAGTCACCAGCTCAGGTGATGTGCCCGAATCAAGAGAGACGCTCCGCATCCGCGAATGGTATTACAACGACACCCAACAGCCAACCGAAATCGAAGTCTTGAATCGAGCTGTGAGGCTTGCAAGCAACAGTCTATATGTAATCGACATTCAGATACGTCGAATAGCGGGAGACGAGCCCGAGGATGAAGACTATCTCTTCCGTGTATGGGCTGATATCGATTTTTTGATCATAACGCTTTGGAAAATCCGCACCGTGACACTCGCCGCCGCTCGACGGCTTCCGTCCGACCTGGCATTGACTGACGCAATCGCCGAGTTTGACCGCAGCGTTCCGCATCTAAAGTTGATGCGCGATGTTGGGCAACATCTAGAGGACTATATGATCAACGCAGCATCGCGCCGCCATCGACGCCCAGGTACAGAATACAAGATCAGCCGCCGGCAGCTTGAGGTGGCCGCATGGAGCCAGAACGATTTTCGTTGGCTCGACGCCGTACTCGACTTCACTGATTCCAGGAAGGCCGCGAGCGTCCTCTATTCACGCCTCCGCGCCGCTCGTTCCAAGTATACGGCGTCTGTTGACGGCAAATGATGAGATGCGGGGGTAGCGCGGAGCGGCGCTGTCCGGCGCCTGCATATGCCCGTCACCAGCCCCGGTTCGCTAACCATGCGCGGCCAGTCCCGTGATCGTTTGTGGCCGACAACAGCCGCGTCGGGTCCCGTGGACAGCGCAATGCCAGACCGCCGAACCTAGTCGTAACATGGCATGTGGCAGCCCACTTGTCGCAGCGCGTCATGCGGGTGCCTAGACATGTGCAATCCGGGGGTGGTACCAGTCGTATTCGCAGAGGATCCAGGCTTCTGACCAGCGCCTTTGGGCAATCGGACCGGTCCCTGGTCCGCACCCGAGGTGCACATGCCGCACGGCTTGGACGCCGTACACCGACCACCGCACCGGCCGGACCCTTGTTGACGATGCCGACCCGATCCGGCCCCGGAGAAACTGCGGCAGCACGGCTTGCGGTGGCCTCCTCCCCGGCGTCGTCGTGCCTGCAAGGAGCTATGATCATGGTGCTGCGTGGCAGGGACCTTCGGATCCAGCAGGCTTGAGAGGAGGCGCGATGATTCAGGATCGCGGCCGTTTCGACCTGCCCCTGTACAGCGTCGCCGAGGCGGGCCGGCACCTGGGCGTGCCGACGTCGACTTTCGCGACCTGGGCCTACGGCTACACCCGGCACGCACCGGGCCGCGTCCCGGTCCATGGTGAGCCGATCGTCACCGTGCTGCCCCGTCAGCGCCATGGCACGGCCGTCGTGCCGTTCATCGGGCTTGCCGAGGGGATGATCCTGGCAGCCATCCGAGCCGCTGGGGTGCCGCTACAGCGGATCCGCCCCGCGTTGGCCCGCCTGTCCGAGCAGTTGGGGATCGAGCACGTCCTCGCCTCACGCGCCCTGTACACCGACGGCGCCGAGGTTCTCTACGACTTCGCTGAGAGCCAGGGCGACACGCCCGAAGCACGCGGAGCCCGGGAACTGGTCGTGGTGCGCAACGGGCAGCGGGTGTTCGGGGAGATCGTCGAGTCCTACCTCCGGCTGGTGGAGTTCGCCTCGGACGGCTACCCCCGGCTCATCCGGCTACCGCGGTACGAGCCCGGCTCCGTCATCGTCGATCCCCACCGTGGCTTCGGTCAGCCGATCTTCACTCATGGCGGCGCCCGCGTCGAAGACGCCCTGGGCCGCTTCCACGCCGGCGAACCACTCGCCGAGGTGGCGGAGGAATTCGGCGTGCCTCTCCCTGACCTTGAAGGCGCCGTCCGTGTCGCAAGCAAAATCGCCGCCTGATGACTTGACAGGCCGCGACCCTGCCGGGCTTCCGCATGTCTTCATCGACCGAGGGAGAGGAGAGGACAGAGATACTCCGCGTCCGCGTACCCGGCCGTGGTCATTAGGGGTTCGGGCGGGCGGGCGGGGGCGAGGGTTTGTCGCGCCATTGGTAAAGGTGCCTGGGACGCCCGCGGGACCCGCGGTCCAAGATCATGGTGACGTAGTCGTCCCGCTCGAGATCCTTGAGGTACCGCTGGGCCGTGGACCGGTCCCGGCCGATCTTGTCGGCGATCTGCGCCGTCGAGATCGGCTCGGGCGCCGAGCGCAGCACGGCGACGATCTCCTCCATAATCTGGCGCGAGCGGTACTTGCCGAGGCGGAGGTCTGGCACGGGTGAACTACCTGCGGGGGACCGCGCCGCGGGCTGGTCGGGCGCCGCGGGCTGGTCGGGCGCCGCGGGCTGGTCGGGCGCCGCGGGCTGGTCGGGCGCCGCGGGCTGGTCGGGCGCCGCGGGCTGGTCGGGCGCCGCGGGCTGGTCGGGCGCCGCGGGCTGGTCGGGCGCCGCGGGCTGGTCGGGCTGTCGATCGCTGCTCGGAGGCGTCTGGTGCCCTTCACTGGCGCGCGGCCGGTCCCTGAGAAGACCCCGGAGAACGTCGATTTCGCGGGCAAGTTTTTTGAGTTCGACCCGGTGATGTAGCGTGATCATCACGATACCGATGGTGCCGGCGACCAGTTGCAGGCCCAGATTCTCCGCGACGCTGGGCAGCTGCGCGAGCAACTGGTGGTGCAGATCCTTCGCACTGAAGCCGGTGCTGACCTCACCGACGATCACACCGTCGGCGTCGCGCAGCGGAGCCTTGCCGCGAGCGGACAGCCCCAGACTCCCGGACTCGAAACTGACAGTCTCCCGTCCGTGGAGGGCGTCCGAGGGGTCGGTGCTGACCGGTTTGCCGATGTTCTTCGGATCGGGATGGGAGCAGCGGATACCCCGGCTGTCGGTGACGACCACGAACTGCGCTTCTGTGAGTCGCCGGTCGTGTTCGGCGAGGGCCTGCACCTCCCCCTCGGGGTCCCTCGCGATGACCGCCCGGGCCACGCGCGGGTCGGATGCCACGGCACGCGAGATCGTAAGCGCTCGCTGCTGGGCCTGGTGGACAAGGTCGGAGTACAGCCTCAGTTCGGTCAGCCCACCCTCGATGCACAGCACGAGCAGTAGGGAGAGGAGACGCATAAGACACGCATAAGTACTGCCCCTAGTGGTGGATCGAGGTGGATGGCCTGGCATGCCGCAAGCGTAGGCCGACCGGCATGAGCGGCGCCTCGAGCGGCGAACCGGAAGGCACGACGCACATCGCCCGATGGTGCCCGAAGATCCGTCCGCGCCGTCGTACGACGAGCTCGCGGCGCTGGTCGTTACACAGGCCACGGCGCTCGCCGAGGCGCTGGCGAGGCTGGCCGGGACCGAGGCCGCGCTGGAGCGGGCGAACAGGGAGATCGAGGCGCTGCGTGCCCAGACCGGGTCGGACTGGCGACATGTTAGCCGCCGAAAATGATCGACGATAGGCTACCCACTGCAATGTAATGGCAGCGTGGAACTCTCGACGGAAGAGATCGCGGAACTCCGAGGCATGATCAATGATCGCGACGTTCCTGCGAACGTTGCAACACGGGNGCGAATCGTTCCGTGGCATGCCGAGCATCGACCCAAGAGGAAATAGTCAGACTTGCCGGCGTCTCGCTGCCGACTGTAAACCTGTGGATCTCGCGGTACGGATCCGAGGGAAGCGCCGGGCTCCTTGACCGTTCACGCGCCGCACCGCGAGAGCAGATCCCCGCGAACATCCGCAGCCGTGTCCTCGCTCTCACACGCTCTACTCCACCGGTGGAGACGGGCCTGAGGCACTGGTCGTCCCGACAGATGGCGGAAGTACGTCACCCGCACCATCGGAGTCTCGGTCTCCTGGCACTTCGTCGCCACCGAGAAGCGAACCCACGACTATGTCCGCCATGGCACCACCAACCTGCTCACGGCCCTCGATGTGGGCACGGGAAAGGTTTTCGGTGAATGCTACCCCACCCGCACGGGCGACGACTTCCTGGAGTTCATCAAGAAAGCCGTTGAGCCTCACAGAGATAAAGAGATCCACATCATCCTCGACAATCTCTCCACGCACACGACGCCCGACGCGATGAAGTGGCTCGAGGAGAACCCCAGAATCACGTTCCACTTCACTCCCAAAGGATCGTCGTGGATCAATCAGATCGAGAACTGGTTCGGTATCATCACCAAGCAGCCGATCCGGCGGGGCACCTTCAGCTCGGTCAAGGTGCTGATCAAACAGATCCGGGACTACATCGAGCACTGGAACTCCACTGCGGAGCCGTTCGTCTGGACCGCGACAGCCGGGGAGATTCTGGCCAAGGTCGAACTCGTCGAGACCAACATCAAGAAGTTGGTTGCCAACAACGGCTGACAAAGGAATCAGAATCATGCTCCGCCAGCTGTTACCTGCGGACGGATCCGGAACCCGTCCGCAGGCGGGCACGTCACCGCGGGGCAAGCCGGCCCAGCACCGGCGGAAGCTCGCCGGAATACACCACGGTCAGGAAACGGGTGGCCCGGGTCAGCGCGACGTAGAGGTCGGCAAGCCCCCGGGTCGGCCCGGCCAGCAGCGCGGCCGGTTCCACCAGCACCACCGCGTCGAACTCGAGACCCTTGCTCTCCGCCACGCTCAGCACCGCCACCGGCGCGTCGAGAGCATTGCCGACGGCGCTGGCGGGGTCGACGGAGTCCGCCGCGACCGCCAAATCCGGGAGGGCTGCCATGAGGGCGCCGCGCAACCCCGGGATGTCCTGCGGGCGGCAGATCACGGCGACCCGCCCGTCACCGACCTCGCNCGCGGCCCGGCTCGCCGCGTACACCACGGCGGCGACGAGGTCCCCGGGATGCGCCTGGGCGACGGTCCGCCTGTCCTCCAGCGGACCAGTCTCGAGCAGACCAGTCCCGAGCAGACCGACGAGGCCCGAGACTTCGTCGGCCGTCACGTCGCCCACGCGCACCGCCGTCGGGGCACAGCCCACCGAACGCACCGAGAGGGGAACGGAGACCGTCGGGTCCTGCGCCCGCAGGACGTCGGCGGCGACATCCATGATCTCCTGAGGTGTGCGGTAGTTGACGCTGAGCCGCTCGACCGTGAACCGGTCGCCGACCGCGGGCCCCAGCAGCTCCCCCCAGGACGCCGGCGCGCCCGGCCGGGCGGTCTGGGCCAGGTCACCGACGAGGGTCGCCGTGCGNCCCGGGCAGCGCCGCCACAGCAGCCGCCACAACATCGGCGAGACCTCCTGGGCCTCGTCGACGATCAGGTGACCGAAGGTCCAGGTACGGTCCTCGCGGGCATGGTCGGCGGCACTGCGCCGCGCCCGCGGCCCGCTCCACCGCTCGGCGAGCGCCTCGGCGTCGACCTGCCCCTCGAGTCCGAGCATGTCCACCACGCCCCGGGCGTACTCGCGCTCCTCCTCGCGTTCCCGCTCGGCACGGCGGGCGGTCTCGCGGCCGGTCTCCTCGTCCGGGTCGCCGAGCAGCTCGGCGGCCTCGTCGAGCAGCGGCACATCGGCCGGAGTCCACGCCCGATCGGCCCGATCGACGGCCGCTGTACCCGCCGTACCCGCGCCGTCGCGCTGCACCGGGATCCGGGCGGACGCCGCGGCCGTCCGCCGGTCCTCGAGCAGGGATCGTTCCGCCGGGGTGAGCCGGCTACCCGCCGCGCGCGCCAGGGCCGCCGGATCGGCGAAGAGCTCCCCGAGGAGCCGCTGGGGGGTCAGCAGCGGCCAGAGGCCGTCGAGCGCCGTACGGACCCCCTCCTCCGACCACAGGTCCCGGGTGATCTGGCCACGTTCGTCGGCGTCGAGCAGCCCGCCCGGGATCTGGTTCACCACCTGGGTGGTCAGCTCAGCCAACAGCTCGCGCAGGAAGATCCGACGGGCCGAGTTGTGCGGGCGGCGGCTGCGCCGCGCCCGGGTGCGGGCCCGCGCGACCGTGTCGCGACCGAGGCGCAGCATGCGATCGTCGTAGGGGATGAGCACCTCTCGCCGCGGCAGCCGCTGCCGGTCCCTGACGGCGGCGGCGATGACCTCGACCATCCTCGGATCACCCTTGAGCGCCGCGGTCGCGACGTCCTCGACGCCGTGCGCGTCGACCCCGGGAAAGAGCCGTCCCGGCGTGGCGAAGATCACCCCGGTCTCCCCGAGGGAGGGCAGCACCTGGTCGATGTAGCGCAGGAACACCGGACTCGGCCCCACGACCAGCACGCCGGACTGGTCGAGCCGAGCCCGGTCGTTGTAGAGCAGATAGGCGGCACGGTGCAGCGCCACCGCGGTCTTACCGGTCCCCGGTCCGCCGTCGACAACGAGCACGCCGTTCGCCCGCGCCCGGATGATACGGTCCTGCTCGGCCTGCAGCGTGGCGATGATGTCGTGCATGCGCCCGGTCCTGGGCGCTGCCAGCGCCTCGAGCAGCATCGTGTCGCCGGACGCCGTCACCCCGCCGGACTTGCCCGTGGCCGTGCCGCTACCGGTGCCGGTGGCCATGTCGACCGGCAGGCTCAACGGGTCGTCGGCGATGCCGGTGACCTCCCGGCCCTTGGTCCGCAGATGACGCCGGCGCACCAGACCATGCGGATCGGCCAGCGTCGCCCGGTAGAAGGCGGNGNCCNCNGGGGCCCGCCAGTCCACCAGGATCGGTTCCTGCCCGCTGTCGGACAGGCCGATCCGGCCGATGTACGTCCGGCGCCCGTCGGCGTAGTCCATCGCGCCGAAACACAGCCGCCCTTCGGCGGCGTCGAGGCGGGCGAGCCGGTCGGCGTGGGTCGCCGCGAACACGTCCCGTTCCACGAGTGATTGGGGGGTGCCCGTGCCACTTTCCAGCAGGACCCGGCGCAGCTGCCCACGGGTGATCTCGCGGACCTCGTCCAACCGGATGTACAGCGTGTCCAGGTACGCCTGTTCACGGGCGCGCTCGACGTCCTGCGTGGTCGGCACCGGCTCTCCCTCCCGGTCGCGGTCGGATTCTTGGATTGCGGCTTCCCGGGCTGCGAGCCAACGCCGTCAGGTGAGCCAGGAAGGGTAACAGCCCCTCCCCCGCAGATCTTCCGACCCGCCCGGTGACCCGGCTCTGGTGACCCCACCCTGGTAATGACATGTCCACGACAACGACGGCGTGTCCACGAACGACCACGGCGACCCCGGCGAGCCGGCCCGCGCCATCCGGCACGGCGGCCGGAATGCCGCATCATCGCTGTTCCAGGTTACGGATGTCCGGCGACGGGATACCCCGCAATGATCCACCTGGTGCGGGGTAGCGACCCACCTGATCCGAGGTAGCGAGCAGCCCGGGCGAAGGAGCCGTTTCCGGCGGTTCCTTCGCATCCACGGTGAACGGCATCCCGAGCTGGGGCGTCCACCGAGGTGATCAGACGCCCACCGAGGTGAGATGCTCCACCAGGGCGCTGTCGAAGGCCGGCAGATCGTCCGGCCTGCGGCTGCTGATCAGCGTGTTCGGCCCGGACCGGCAGATGACGACCTGCTCGTCCACGACCTCGGCCCCGGCGTTGCGCAGATCGGTGCGCAGGCTCGGCCAGCTCGTGATCCGCCGTCCGCGGACCACGTCCGCCTCGATCAGGGTCCACGGAGCGTGGCAGATCGACGCCACCGGGCGGCCGGCGTCGAAGAAGTACCGGACAAACTCGACAACACCCGGCTGCCACCGCAGCTCGTCCGGATTGGCGACTCCGCCGGGCAGCACCAGCGCGTCGAAGTCCGCGGGATCCGCCTCGGCGACCGTGATGTCGACCGGGAAGGTGTCCGCGGGGTTCAGGTGCCGGAACGCCTGCACCCTGCCTCCCTCCGTCGACACCAGCACCGGACTCAGGCCGGCCTGCTCGATGGCCTTCCACGGCTCGGTGAGTTCGACCTGCTCGACGCCCTCCGGCGCCACCAGAAACGCGATCTTGCGTTGAATCCTGTCGTCGTGCGTCGTCATCGACACGTCCTCCTACCTGACTCCTGCCTGCCTATCTGACTCCTGCCTGCCTGCTGCCTCGCCGGTTGGGGTCGGGACCGGACTGGCGTCAGGGCCTGCTCGCCGCCTCCCGCAGGTCGGTGACGTCGTGCTCGAGACGCGCCCGCACCAGCGCGGCGACCAGCCGCGGGAAGTCCTGCCGGCCAACCAGCGCGGCGAGCCTCGCCGGGTCGGTCGGCAGCCCGAGCGCTCCGGCCGTTCTCCGGGTGCGTTCGTCGAGGTAGGGCACCAGCTCGTCCCATCCGGCCTGCGCCTCGCGCAGGAAGATGTCGGCACCGACCGGCCCGATCCCCTTTATCTTCTGTAGCAGCTCTCGCTCCCGGTCCGGGGAGTGCTCGGCGGCATCCCGCAGCCGGCGGACATCACCGTCGTAGGTGTCCATCAGGGAACGGCAGGCCGCCTCCAACATCCGAGAGGTGCTCTCGTCGTAGCGCGCGTACCCGCTGCTGTTCAGCACCCGGGTACGGTCCTCCCAGGTCGCCTCGGCCATGGCGGCGGCGTCGGTCCAGCCGGCGTCCATCAGGGAACGGCAGGCGGCGACCGCGATCGACGTGCGGATCCGCGCGCTCGCGAGCAGGGCAAAGACGATCATCTTGAACATCGCCTCCGCGGTGTCAGCCGGCACGTCGGCGCCGATCTCGTCGGCGTAGGTCCGCCCATGCCGGGCGAGCAGTTCGGCGAGCACCGCTTCTGTGTCGGTTCCAGCCATGCAGTGGGACTNCCCGCGATACCCGCCATCACTCCGCCCCGGCCATGCCGCCCCGGCGGGGCGGTACCCACCCACCACGTCCGCGGCGGTGTCTCGGGCCCGCTACCCGACGCCTCGCTACCCGACGCCCGACTTCCGCCTGCCGGCCGTTGGTCCACCCCCGGCTGTTCCCCTCGGCACATGCCCTCTACCCGGTCGGGAGGGCAGGCTGGGGGTAGACACTTGAGAGAAGGGAGGCTGAGATGTCCACCAAAGCAGCACGGTCCGCGCTGGTTCCCCTGACTCCCGACCTGGCTCGGGAGGTGGTCGCCGCATCCGCCGCAGCGCCGTCCATCCATAACACGCAGCCGTGGCGCTGGCGCCTGGAGGCAGGCCGGCTCACCCTTCTCGCCGACAGCACCCGCCAGCTCAAGGTCGCCGATCCCGAGGGCCGGCAGATGCTGTTGAGCTGCGGAGCGGCGCTGTTCAACGCCCGGCTGGCGCTGCGGGCCCGCGGCGAGGTCCCCGTGGTGGAGCCGCTACCCGACGGCGTTGACGACTTCCGCTCCGCTCCGCTCGCCACCATCTCGGTGATCGGCCATCAGCCTGCCGAGGACGACGAGCGGGCGTTGGCCGATGCCATCCCGCGGCGGCACACCGATCGCCGGCCGTTCGACGACCAGCCGTTGCCGACCGAGGTAATCAGCCGCCTGCGTGCCGCGGCCGAGGCGGAGGGCTGCTGGCTTACCGCGCCGATCGACCCGGAGCTGCGCGTCCAGGTCAGCGTCCTGCTGTCCCGGGCGGACTGGATCGAGGCGCACAACGCGGCCTACCGGGAGGAACTGGCCTCGTGGAGTCGAACGGGGTCCACGTCGGCCGACGGCATCCCGCGCAGCGCAGTCGTCCACACCGACGCCCCGCGCCAGTCCGAGTTTCCGATGCGGGACCTCGACGTGGTCGGCGAGGCGGGGACCGTGCTGGACGAGACGGATGTGGAACGGCCCGGCATCCTGATCATCGGCACCGATACGGACACGACCGCCGACCGGCTGCGCGCCGGGCAGGCGATGCAACGTGTGCTGCTCACCGCCACCTTGCTCGGTCTCGCCTCGTCGCCGATGTCGCAGGCGATCGACGTCGAGGGCATGCGGGAGCAGTTCCGCGGCACCACCAGCGGTCTCGGGCACGTCCAGATGATCCTGCGGGCCGGCTATCCCGAGCCGGGTGCGCAACCGCTCGGCCCCACTCCCCGCCGGGACGTTGACGAGGTCCTGGAGGTCGTCGGGTCGAATGATCGGGCGTAGCACCGTTCGGCTCCGTTCGAGACCGACCGTGCACGGCTGACCACCCATGGCCGGCCGTGCGCGGTCAGCCGTTCACGTTCAGCCGTTCAGCGTCCCTTCCTGACACATTTGGCGAAGGCCGCACAGATACGGGGTTGCGTGGGCCGCCAGCCGCTTTGATCGGGACCAGACCGGGTCGCCGGTGGACCGACCGGCAATCGGAGATGCCGCGAGGTCCGCGACGGCTCGGCCGTGACTCGGGGGGTTCCCGGGGACGCGACGCGGCGTTCCCGGGAGACTCCCCCGCCCGGACCTTGGCCAGCCCCGGTCGGCCCCGGTCAGATCCCGACCGTACCCTGGTCGGCCCCCGGCCGACGAGGTGGCAGGACGTGACCGGAGGACGGAAGCCACGCGGGTGCCGAATGCCTGTCGCTGCATTGACATCGAGGTGGCGGGGGCTATCGGGGCCCCGACGGCCCGGTGCCCGGTCACTCTCGCCTAAGATTTTCCCAGCGGTTGACCGTAATGGTTGATCGGGAAATTCCATGATGGATCAAGAGTCGGTGCGCGTCCACCGGCGGGCCCGCGACCTGCGCGGCGTTCCCGGGCGAGGCCGCGGTCGGCACGCGGCGGGNGGGGGNACAGGTCGATGATGTCATCGGATGCGGGTGTGGCGGCACGATCCGCCCCCCTTGGCCCGGACGACCCCCACGAGCTCGGCTCGTACACGCTGCTGGGCAAACTCGGCCAGGGNGGAATGGGCATGGTCTATCTGGGCCGCTCCGGGAAGGGCCGGCTCGTCGCCATCAAGGTGATCCGGAACGAGGCCGTCGGAAACCCCGAGTTCCGAGCCCGGTTCCGGCTGGAGGCCGAGACCGCCCGGCGAGTCGCCCGGGTCTGCACCGCCGAGGTGCTCGACGCCGATCCGGACGCCGAGTGGCCCTACCTGGTCACCGAGTTCATCGAGGGCGAGACCCTCGCCCGGTACGTCCAGCGCAACGGCCCGCTCGCCGATGCCAACCTCGAACAACTCGCGGTCGGCGTGGCCGCGGCGCTCACCGCCATCCACAGCGCCGGGATCGTGCACCGCGACCTCAAGCCCGCGAACGTCATCCTCTCACCGTTCGGCCCTCGGGTGATCGACTTCGGTATCGCCCGGGCAGTGGACGCCGGCAGCAACCTCACCGGCGATCTCCAGCAGCTCGGGACGCCGGCGTTCATGTCCCCGGAGCAGATCGAGAGCCGGCCGATCACCTCGGCGGTCGACATCTGGGCATGGGGTGGCCTCGTCGCCTTCGCCGCCACCGGGCACTACCCCTTCGGTGAGGCCTCGGCGCAGGTGCTGCTCTACCGCGCCCTACACGAGGAACCGCAACTCGACGACGTCGACCCGGCGCTGCGCCCGATCGTCTGGCACGCGATGCGCAAGGACCCGAGTACCCGCCCGAGCGCCCAGCAGCTCATGCTGCGCCTGCTCGGCGACCCGTCGGGCACCGGCCCGGACGCCGCCGCCGCCGTCAACCCGCAGGACGTCACGAACGTCCTGCAGGGCTGGAAGCTGCCGGTGCCCGGCCCAGGCGCCCCGGCCACAGGCACCCCTGCCACAGGCAGCACCGGGCCCCACGGGGCCGGATTCCCCGCGCCGGCAGCGGCCCCCGTCAGCAGCGGTTACACCGTCGACCAGGACGCCCCGACCCGGCTACCCGCCAGCGCCGGGGGTCCCGGGGGTCCCGGGGGCGGTGGAGCCGATGGCCCCGGCCGGCAGGGCGGCACGGGCAGGAGCAGGAACCGCACCCCGCTGCTCGTCGGTGGAGGTGTCGTGGTCGTCGGCGCGATCCTCGCGGGAGTATTCGCCCTCAGCGCGGGTGGTGACGGCGGCTCCGGGACCGACGCGGCCAATCCGGCCACCGTCTCCGGGGCTCCGGCCACATCGACCCAATCGGCCCAATCGGCGGCCTTCACGCTGCCCAGGGCGGCCCAGCCGCTTGGCAAGGACACCCTCGTCTACGCGTCCAACCGCAACGGCAACTACGACCTGTTCACCGGGCAGGTCACGGACAACGGGCCGCTCGCGAACGACAAGCCGATCGTCACCGGTCCGGACCAGGAGATGCTGCCCGCGATCAGCAGCGATCGCAAGACGATCGTCTACTTCAAGAAGGGCAGCCCGAATACGCTGCAGGCGATCGCCGCCGATGGCTCCGGGAAACCGGTACAGCTGTTCACCTTGGGCCCGGCCGCCAAGCTGACGATCGCGGACGACGCCCGGCCCTCGCTCTCCCCCGACGGCGGCTTCCTGGTCATCCGTTCCACCACGGATCAGACCGGAACGCTGAACCCCGGCCTGTATGTGGTGAAACTGGACGGCTCGAGCGTGCGACGGCTCAACGCGAAGCCACAGGCGACCGACCCCGCCTGGTCGCCGGATGGCGAGCGGATCGCCTACTGGTCGAACAGTACCGGTGGCAACCGCGGCTTCATCGTGGTGATCCCGACCCAACCGGATGCCCAGCCGACCCCGATCACGCAGGATCAGGGTAACGGGGACTCGGACCCGGTCTGGTCCCCGGACAGCAGAAAGATCGCTTTCACCCGAGCGAAGAACGGCGATCTGGAGATCTTCGAGATGAACTCGGACGGCNCCGACGCCCGGCAGCTCACCCGGGTGCGCGGGGACGACCAGGACCCGGCCTACGCGCCGGACGGTCGCATCGCCTTCAGCGGGCAGCGCAATCCCACGAACCCCGATGACCGGCAGCTCTACGTTCTGAATCCGGACGATCTGAACGATGGTGACCGCAAGCTCACCACTACCGGCGGGTTCAACGGCCACGCCCGTTGGAACGCCGGCTGAGCTCCTTGCCCATCCAGCGGGATACATCAGGCACAAAAGCCTCTGGACAGGCAAGGAAGCCGGCGAGAGGAGTCGGTTATGCACAGATCGCGGACGAGCCCGGCAGGATACTCGAACCGTGATCGACGCTGGGGACGTGACCCAGTCCCATGAGAAGGCCGTCGCACTCGCCCGCAGGCAGGCAGGCAGGCAGGCAGGCAGGCATGATCACCCGTCGGCATGCCCGGCAGCTCGGGATGTCGGACCAAGCGATCAACGTTCGTAGACGCAGGCACGGCTGGACCTCCCCGGTGCGGGGCACGTTGCCCGTGCCGCCCGTTCGGGACGAAACCCGAGCCCTGCCCGAGCGGCGCTGTCGATCGTGGCAGGGACGATCTGCGGACGTACCGCGGCCCGACTGCACGGCCTTCCCGCCCTCTCCCGCTGGCGGCCCGACGAACCCGTCGATGTCGTGCTGCCCGGCGAAGGGGGACTTCGTCAGCGTCTGGCGCGATGTCACGACGGGAGCGGCGAGGACGACGAAAGTCGTCCGGATGGCACTTCTCCGAGCCCGCGCGGGTGGCCCTGCCGAAGTGTGAATCCCCGCCGGCCGGCCCGGGAACCCGGGACGGACGCCCGAGGCTCCCGGCTTCCTTGCCTGTCCAGAGGCTTTTGTGCCTGATTTATACCTCTGGATAGGCAAGGGGCCTAGCGGGGTGGGCCGCTGACCGGTGCGGCGGCGGCGCGTTTGACGGTCTTCGGGTCCATCCGGCGAATCAGGAGGGAGGTGATGATCACGAGGAAGACGCCGACGACGAGACCGGCGACGATGTCGGTGAGGTACGCCGAAGCGCTGTGGTCGAAGAAGGGGTCGTCAACGACCTTCGGGTTNACCGGCTTCTGGTTGTCCGGCCGCAGCACGCCGGCCAGGGTGATGCGGTTCAGGTCACCGACCGAGGCCATCGACGCGAAGCCCCAGCGGGCCGGCGCGATGTAGCTGATCTGCTCCAGACCNGGCGTGCCCTTCACCGGCACGATGCCACCGCTGAAGATGAGCTGGGCCATGGTGATCAACACCAGGAGCGGCATGGTCTTGTCCGCGTTGTCGACCATCGCCGAGATCACCAGCCCGAGCATGGCCGACGCAAGCGAGACCACGATCACGGCGATGAGCAGTTCGAGCAGGGCGTTCCCGAGCACGACGCCCCTGTCCGGCGTTCGCCCGGCAAGACCGATCAACGTGAACGGGATCGCCTGGGCGACAGTGATCACGATAAGAACGAGGATCTTCGAACCGACATACGCGGTCCGGGACAGACCGATGGCTCTCTCTCTTCGATAGATCGCCCGTTCCTTGACGATCTCTCTGACCGAGTTCGCCATGCCCATGAAACAGGCACAGAGAACCATGATCAAAAGAACTGTCGGGGCATCCGAGTTCGGCGAGAACTGTTTGGCCTGTTCGGCNGTGANATNAAAGTTCCCGCCGATGGCCCTGGGTATCAGCCCGAGCAGGAACGGGAAAGCGATGATGAGCCGCAGGTATGACTTATCGGATGCGACGACCGCCATTGTTCGTCGGCTCAGCGTCACGAGCTGCGAGATCACCGACTGCTGCCGCAGGGACGGCAGCTCCTCGGGAGCCGGCCGGGCCGACGGAGCGGTGATCGAGGCGGGCACGTAGTAGCGCGAGTTGCGGAACTTGGCTGCCGACTCGGCCCCGGGCGTCGCCTCCAGGGTGAGGAAGACGTCCGGGTAGTCCCGCTTACCGAAGAAGGGCAGCGCGTCCTGCGGCGGACCGAAGTAGGCCACATAGCCGCCGGGAGCGAGGACGAGGATGTAGTCGCACAGATCGAGTTGGGCGACGCTGTGGGTGACCACGATGACCGTCCGGCCGTCGTCCGCGAGCTTGCGCAGCGACTCCATGACGTTCTTGTCCATGCCCGGGTCGAGGCCGGAGGTCGGCTCGTCGAGGTAGAGCAGGGTCGGCCGGGTCAGCAGCTCCAAGGCCACCGAGGTCCGCTTGCGCTGGCCGCCGGACAGCCGGGAGACCTGGGTGTTGGCGTGCTGGGTGAGGCCCAGCTCGGCGAGCACCTCATCGACCCGGGTGCGCCGCTCCGCCTTCGTGACGTCCGGCGGGAAGCGCAGCTCGGCGCCGAACTCGAGCGCCTTGCGGACGGTGAGCGAGGTGTGCAGCAGGTCCTCCTGCGGCACGTAGCCGATCCGGCGCCGCAGTTCGTCGTACTCGGAGTAGAGGTCCCGGCCGGCGTAGCGCACGGTGCCCTTGTCCGCGGGGCGGAAGCCGGTGAGCGCGTTGAGCAGCGTCGACTTGCCCGCCCCGGACGGCCCGACGACGCCCAGCAGCGCCCGGCCGGGCAGCTTGAACGTCATGTCGTGCATGAGCTGCTTCTGACCGGCCCAGACGTTCAGGGCGTCGGCCTCGAAGCTGACGTCACCGGAGTCGATGTACTCGACGAGTTGGTCGCCCTCAAGCTGGAAGACGTGGTGACCGACGGCGATGACGTCGCCCTGGCCGACGGACGCCCGGTTGATCCGACGACCGTTGACGAACACGCCGTTGGCGGAGTCGAGGTCGGCGATCTGCAGGCCGGACCGGCCGATGTAGAGCTCGGCGTGCCGGCGGGAGGCGAGCAGGTCGGTAATGACGATGTCATTGTCGCGGGCACGGCCGATCGACATCGTGCCCGGGCGCAGCCGATAGGTGGTTCGCCGCTCGTGCTCCTGCTCGAGGCTGGTGACGCCACTCACCCGTTCGCCCTGGTCCTGGTCGTCGTAGTCGTGCCCGCGCTGGGACGGATCGGTCGGCCCCTGATGCGAGGTCCCGCGCCCACCTCGCGAGGAGCCCGTGGGCCGTGGCGGAGAGTAACCGGCGGCATTGGGCAGCATCGTCTGCATGTCGTAACCGGGGTCGTACTCCGGCTCGTCCAGCGGCCTGCGGCCTTCCGGCACCTGGGGATGGATGACGACCTCGGGCCCGGTCGGAGTGCCGAGACGAAGCCGCACCTCACCGTGCACCGGGACGGTCTCGGGCATGCGCTGCCCGTCGATCCAGGTGCCGTTGGAACTGATGTCCCGAACAACCCACCCGCTGCCGGTCTGCTCAAGGAGGAGATGGCGACGGGAGACCCGGCTGTCCGCTATGACGTAGTCGGCGGTCCGGGCACGGCCGACGATGAACTGCGCCTCGGCCGGCACGGTGGCCGCACCGGCCTCGGTGACGACTCTCAGGAAGGTCGTCTGCACGTGTTTCCCCCTTCGCGACGGGACGCTGGCCGGGATGTCCCGCCGAACTCCACCTTGTCACTACGTTGTGCGGTGTCACTACGTTGTGCGGTTTTACCAGGTACTGCGGTGCCACCATGGCGTGCCGGGTCACCACGTCGCGCGGCCACTCGGGCCGCCCGATCACGCCGGATGCCCGATCGTAGCGTCGAGGGATGACCTTGATCCACCCCGGGTGACGATTTACCACCAGCTGAACGGCGATCGTTGCCGTCGCGTCGACTTCCGGGCATCTCTCGGGTTCCTGCCGCCTCATGATCGGTCGATTTACCGGTTGCCCTGCTCGAAACCTTCCGGGCTGCGTCACCCTGGGTGATCAGATCGTCTCGGTGACCGTGCCGCGAAAGCTCGGTGACCGTGCCCCGGAAGTGACGACGATGACGCATGTCCCCCGTCCGGCACCCTATGAGAATGACGGCCGACGGTCCCCGACAGTGGCATCTGTCGCCGATCCGACCAGCGACCGCAGGCCTCGGCGGCACCCGGGACGCACGCCACGAAAGCGGACGATCAGCCAACGGACGACCACCAGAAATCGGCTGATGAAACGCCGGGAGGTGCCGCGCGTCGAACGATCGTCGACAGGTCGACGCACTCCGGGAAGGACGTAGTCCGGGAAGAGAGGGGCCACAGGCGGCCTCGACCGGATCCGATCCGGGCCCCGGCCGGGGGGAGTGCGGTCGGTACGGCTCGACCACCGCGCGCGAGGCATTCCGGACCGGCACAACTGTGGCGGAAATCATGTCAGGGCTCAGGGTCGCCACTCAGGACTCAGGACGCCGGGAGCACCACGTCCTCGGCAGTTGCGGTGAGTGAGAGACCGGTCGCGTTCGTGGATGCCTCGACGATGCGGAGGTTGAATGGCAGACCGGAGATCGGGATCGGGATGGACGGCAGGAGTTCTCCGGGGACGCTGAATCCGAGGTTCACAGCTCCGGTGAGCTTCACCTCGCTCGGCACCAGGGTGAGCATGTTGTTCCGGACCTCGAACGTCGTGATCCCACCGACCTGCTGGGTACCCAGCACCGGCACGTTGACGGTGCCAGTCACCTCGATCTTCTTTCCTCCGTCGACCGGCTCCACCTGCACCTGCTGCCCGGCGAGGTAGGCGTTGAGGTCGTTGTAGGTCATGCCCACAGTGGCCCGCACGCGATCGACGGGCACCTGTCCGACATTGTCGGTGATGGCATCACCGAGCGGTACGTGTACACCCTTCAGATTGGCCTTCACCGACGAGATCTTCGGGCCCGGCGTCGGGATGCCCTCGATCTCTACTCCGATGTTGGTGAACTTTCCGAACAGGACCTGGGTAAGGAACGGGAATCCGCCGATGCTCACGCTCTTGACCGTCGGGACAGGATCACCCGGCTTGATGTTCTCGGCTACGCCGGCCTCGACCTGCTTGCGCATCTGATCCTTGGCTATCACCACGCTGACCCGGTCGCCCACGACGAACAGGACGATCAGGGCGACCAGCGCGATGAGCAGTTTCCGGCGCCGGCGACGCGGCTTGGCGGGCACGGCGGGCGTGCCGCCGCTTGGCGCCCCGGCGAATCCCTCCGGGCCTTTNCCNCCCCCGCCGACGGCGCCGGGCAGCCGATCGTGGGGTCCGCCGCCCTCGCGGGCGGTGATGTTCCCCATCCCCATGGTCCCGGGCGTCGCGCCCAGGACCGTGGTGCCGTCGTAGCCACCCTGAGCGCCGGAGCCGGCCCACGGCTCATAACCGGCCGGCGGCTCATAACCGGCAGGCCGGTCGCCCCTCCGGGTCGGCGCGACCGGCCGCGCCGGCCGGAACGAGTCCGCGGGCGGCGGTGGTCCCACCGGGGCGCCCGGACGGGCCGGCCTGTTCTGGTTCGCGGGCCGCGTCCCATCACCGTCCGGAGGCATCCCATGGGTGCTGTCCGTAGGCTGCTGCCCGTCACCGTCACGTCCGTCGTTCACCGGTCCATCTCCTGCCATGCTGCGCCGGAGCACGCCGTCGCCCTGTCGATGTCCGCCTGGCGGTTGTCCTGTGCCTGGCCCTGCCGGATCGTCGCATGCTCCGTGCTTTCCGCACGGCCGCGGGTCCGATCTATCCGTGCGACATCGGTGTCGGATTACCGACTTGACCGACCAGACCGGGCAAACCAGATACCATCGGTCGCCGCCCGGAGCATGATCCGCCAGCCGCCAGCCGCCGCCAGCCGCCAGCCGCCAGCCGCCAGCCGCCAGCCGCCAGCCGCCACCAGCTCACACCTCCAGCGGGAGCTGCGCCACCGGAGTGGCCCGTCTGGCCGGTGCGAGCCGGAAAACGTCGCCCCGCGGGGCGGCGAACGCCTGCCAGAAGTGGTCCGCGACCACCCCCGGACGTAGCGGGCCCGCGGCGTCCACCCTGCCGTCGAGAACCACCGTGCGCAGCCGGACACCCCGCGCGGCCAGCATCGGCCGTACCGCATCGGCGAGGGCGGCGAGGCCTGCCTTGCCGATCGCCAGCGCGAACCGGCCGGCCACCGGCTCGGTGCGCGATCCGGCCGTGGTCAACAGGATGGTCGCGGCCGGCCGGTCCACGAGGAGGTCTGCCGCCACCTGCACCGCGGTGAGCGCGCCCGTGACGTTCACCGCAAGGGTCTGGTTCATCGTCTCGGCCTTCACCGTGAGGGCGCCGCCGCGGATGCTGAGCTTGGCGTTGTAGACGAGCACCGTCAGCCCCCCGACGTCGGCCGCCACCCGCTGGATGGCCGTGGTGAGGGCCGGCTGGTCGGTGACGTCGGCGACGGCGCCGTGCACCGCCAGGCCGTCCTCGGCGAGCTCGTCCCTCACCCGGGTCAGCGTGTCGGCAGACCGGGAGACGACCCCCAGGGCGAACCCCTCCCGGCCGAACCGGCGCAACAGGTCGGAACCGAAGCTCGCCCCCGGTCCCACGACGACGAGGCCGCGGGTCGCCGGGGCGAACTCCGGGTCCCCGGCATGGTCACGATCACGGTCGACGCCACCGCCCGGCCCGCCGGGGTGACCCGGAGCCGGCTCGCACGGTCCGGTGCTCATGGCCTCATCCTGACGGAGACGCTGTCCGGACATCCCGGGGATCGACGCTCCGCCCGGCCTGATCGGGCCGGGCGGAGCCGGTCGGCCGCTCCGAGCCGCCGCGCCCCCGGTCTTCAGGGGTGGGCCCGCTGCTCCCGGGCGGCCTCGACGGCTGCCCGGGCCCGCAGCGGCGCGCAACGGTGGTAGGCCCAGCCCAGGGCCGCACCGACGATGACCGCCGGGATCAGCAGGAAGAGCAGGACAACCACACAGGCGGCAATGGTCTCCACACCCTTGGTCTACCCGGGCTCCCCTCGGGTCGACCCGGGTCGACCCGGTGCGCCCGGTAGTGCCCTCAGGCGACGAGAACCCCGGGGTTGAGGATGCCGGCCGGGTCCAGCGTCCGTTTGACCGCCCGGAGCACCTCGACGCCGAGATCGCCGATCTCGGCGTCGAGCCAGGGCCGGTGCTCCGTTCCGACCGCGTGGTGGTGGGTGATCGTGCCGCCCGTGGCGACGACCGCGTCCGTGGCCGCGGCCTTGGCCGCCCGCCAGCTCCCGATCGGGTCGTCGCCCTCGCCGCAGACGACGGTGAAGTAGAGCGAAGCCCCCGTGGCGTACAGATGAGAAATGTGGCACATGACGACCGGTGCCAGGCCGGCGGCGGCCAGCGTCGTGGTAAGCGCGTCTCGGACGGCCGCGTACAGCCCGGGCAGCGCCGTCCAGAATCCCGCCGTTTCCAGGGTCTCGGCGAAGATGCCCTGGTCCAGCAGCGCGTCGCGCAGGTAGGGCGCCCGGAACCGACCCTGCTCCCAGTCCTGGCCGGCCGCCGCGCCGAGCCGCCTGGCGCCCCCGGCGAGCAGAACAGCGGCGACCGCCGCGGAACGCTGTTCCACCGCGCGATCGTCGCCTTCGTAGCCGGTCACCAGGTAGCAGCCGACGGCGCCGCCCCCGCGCTCGCCGCCCGACCGGGTCGGCCGCGCGAGCCCCGCGACGGTCTCCGTCTCGTCGGACAACCGGCATACCGTCGGCCGCAGGTCGCCGGCGGCGAGTGAACGCAGCAGCCGAGTGCCGGTCGCGAAGTCGGGCACCGACCAGGCCTCGTAGCCGCGCCGGGCCGGCAGCGGCCGGACCCTGACCACGACCTGGGTGATCACCCCGA
The DNA here is from genome assembly GCF_000733325.1 of Frankia sp. Allo2. Taxonomy (NCBI): domain Bacteria; kingdom Bacillati; phylum Actinomycetota; class Actinomycetes; order Frankiales; family Frankiaceae; genus Frankia; species Frankia sp. Allo2. The sequence goes on along the minus strand of NZ_JPHT01000008.1, from coordinate 80,840 downwards.
AGGCGCCCTCGGAGCCGAGTAGCAGCTCCCGCAGGTCCGGTCCAGCAGCCGACGCCGGGGCGCGGCCGAGCTCCCAGCCACCCACCGGCGTGGCCACCCGCAGGCCGACGACCAGTTCGTCGAACCGGCCGTAGCCCCCGGACGCCTGGCCGCTGGACCTGGTCGCCGCGTAGCCACCGATGGTGGCGTACTCCCAGGACTGGGGGACGTGCCCGAGCGTGAGACCGTGCTCGGCCAGCAACGCCTCGGCCCGAGGGCCCCGCAGCCCGGCGCCGAGCTCCGCGGTGCCGGAGTCGGGATCCACCCGGCCGAGCCGGTCCAGCCGGGCGAGGTCGAGGGCGACGACGGCACGGTCGCCACGCTCGGGCGGCGCAAGGCCGCCGACGACCGAGGTACCGCCCCCGAACGGCACGACCACGAGGTGCTCTCTGGTCGCGACCCGCAGCACGCCGAGCACCTCGTCATGATCGGCGGGCCGGATGACCGCGTCGGGCGCGGCGGAGGCGTCCCCGGCCCGCAGGCGCAACAGATCGGTCGTCGAGCGGCCCCGGCAGTGCCGGATGCGCGCGACATCGTCCACCCGGACCTCGCCGTCCCCAACGACCGCCGCGAGCGCGGCCCGGGCCGGATCCGGCAGCCGCGACGCGGGCAGGCGTACCTCGGCGAGCGGGACGGGCGGGCGAGGACGGGCGGGAATGCCGAGCCGAGCCAGCAGCAGGCGGGTGGAATCGGGCAGTGGGTCATGCGCCTCGGCGGGGCCCCAGCCCCACCAGACGGATTCGGCCAGGACGATCTCACAGGCTTTCTCGTGGGCCTCGTCGGTGCTCGTCATCGGCGTGCGTACCGCCTGTCCGATCCGGTGGTGCCTCGGTAGAATCTCCTACGAGACAGTGTGACAGCCAACGTCACATTGTCACAAGGTCTCGTCCTACGATGACACATCCCGCGCGGCGGCGCCGCTCCCCGCGCCCGTGGCGACGGGCGGGAGGAAGGGCTGCCGGATGGCTCTCGCCGGCGAGGAGGCCGTCCTCGACGCGGCCAAGGCGTCCCTGCTGGCGGTCGGGGTCCGGCGGACCACCCTGACCGAGGTAGCGCGCCGCGCCGGAGTGAGCCGAATGACCCTCTATCGACGCTGGCCGGACCTGCGCTCGCTGGTCGGTGATGTGATGACGCGCGAGTGGACCCAGGTTGTGACGGCCGCGTCGGCCATGGCCCAGGCCGGGCCGGACGGCGGGCCTCCGGACGGCGGGCTGGTCGACGATCTCGTCGAGCACATCATCGCGACGGTGGAGGCGTTCCGCACCAACCCGCTCTATCTGCGGATCATCGAGACGGATCCCGAGCTGCTGATCCCGTACCTGATCGAGCGACGTGGCGCCACCCAACAGATGATCCTGGACCTGCTGACGAGCCAGTTCCGCACCGCCGAGGCGAACGGCGCCGTGCGGCCCGAGGACCCGTCGGCGCTGGCCCTCATGGTCCTGCTCGTCGTGCAGTCCTTCGTCCTGTCCGCCGAGGCCCTCGGCTGCGGTGTCCCCGCGGCGACCCGGACCGCCGAACTGCGCCGGCTCCTGCGCGGCTACCTCGCGCCGGAACCGGTCAAGGAGAGCATTGGGGGATCACCATGACGGTTCTGACGCTCCCGCCGACCACGGCGACCTCGTTGAACGCCGGGCGGCGGGAACGGGAGCTGGCCGCCGTCGCGGCTGGCGGCCCGGTGGACCTGCTGGTGATCGGCGGTGGGGTCACCGGGGCTGGGGTGGCCCTGGACGCCGCCTCCCGCGGCCTGTCCGTCGTCCTCGCCGAGGCGCACGATCTCGCCTTCGGCACGAGCCGATGGAGTTCCAAGCTCGTTCACGGCGGGCTGCGTTACCTGGCCACCGGAGATGTGGCGCTGGCGCGGGAGAGCGCCGTCGAGCGCGACATCCTGATGCGGCACACCGCGCCCCATCTCGTGCGGGCGCTGCCCATGCTCACCCCGCTGACCCCGGGAGTACCGCGGTCGAACGCCGCGCTGGTCCAGGCCGGGGTGTGGCTCGGCGACCTGCTGCGCCGCGGCGCGGGCACGCCCCGCGCGGTCCTGCCCGGCCCACGCCGGCTGACCGCCGTGGAGACGCTCGGGGTGGCTCCCGCGCTCCGGGAAGCCGGACTGCGCGGCGGGGTGCTGCACTGGGACGGCCGGCTCGTCGACGACGCCCGTCTCGTAGTCGCGCTGGCCCGGACCGCAGCCGGATTCGGCGCCCGGATCCTGACCCGGCTGCGGGTGACCGGCCTCGACGGCGGCGGCCTCGACGGCGGACCCCGCGGCCCGAGCCGGCACGGTTGTCGTGGGATCGAGGCGACCGCGGTGGACACCCTCACCGGTACCCGGATCACCCTGCGTGCGCGGACGGTGGTCAACGCCACCGGCGTGTGGGCGCCGGCCCTGGCTCCGGGGATCCGGCTGCGGCCGAGCCGCGGCACCCACCTCGTGCTGCGCTCCACCGTCCTGGCCGGGACCCGCGCGGCGCTGTCCCTGCCGATGCCGGGTGAACGGAACCGGTTCGCGCTGGTGCTGCCCCAGGACGACGGCCGCGTCTACGTCGGGTTGACCGACGTGCCGGTCGAGGAGGTCGTCGACGTCCCGGTGCCCGACGAGGACGAGATCGCGCAGCTGCTGGGCATCGTCTCGAACGTGCTGGCCACCCCCATCGACCCGGCGGACCGGCTGGGCGCCTTCGCCGGCCTGCGCCCACTGCTCGACACCGGCACCGACCACACCGGCACCGACCACACCGGCACCGACCACACCGGCACCGACCACACCGTCGTTCCCCACAGCGCCGCCCCCCGTACCAGCGCCGCCCGCACCGCCGATCTCTCCCGACGGCACCTGGTGCGGACCGACCCGGGCGGCCTGGTCACGGTGGTCGGCGGCAAACTGACGACCTATCGACGGATGGCCGCAGACGCGGTGGACGCCGCCGTCGCGGTGGGCGACCTCGACGCCGGCCCCTGCCGTACCCGGCGACTCGGCCTGGTCGGTGCGGCACCTCGATCGGTCCTCGCCACGGTGGCCGCGCCGCGCCGTCTGGTCGAGCGGTACGGGACGGAGGCACCGAGGGTGCTGGCCCTGGCCGACGGCGACCCCGACCTGCTGGCACCCGTCGCCGAGGGGACGCCGGTCACCGGCGCGGAGCTGCTGTTCGCGGTGCGGGACGAAGGCGCGCTCGACCCGGCGGACCTGCTGGATCGCCGGACGCGCATCGGGCTGGCTCCCGCCGACCGCCGGGCGGCCCTGGGCCCGGCCCGGCAGCTGTTCGACCATACGCTGACGCGCTAAGGACCAGCACCGCTGCGAGTGCTGCGGGATCGGGGGCGGTCAGGGCAATGCGTCGACGGTCAGCACCGCGATGCGCTCCAGATGCGCAGGGGTGTCACCAAAAGCAGGAATCTGGCGTTTGGCCCGCTTGTAAAAGAAGTGCGCGTCATGTTCCCAGGTGTAGCCGATCCCCCCGTGGTACTGGATCATCGCCGCGGTGGCGTCCCCGGCGGCCTGGTTGGCCTTGCTCTTCGCCACCGCGAGCGCCAGCTCCGCGTCGGGCAGGGCAGTGTCGAGCGCGTGCGCCGCGTACAGCACCGCATGCTCGGCCATCGTGACAGCGACATGCAGATCGGCGAGATGGTGCGCGAGCGCCTGGAACGAACCGACCGGCCGGCCGAACTGCACCCGATCGATGTCGTGGGCGACGGTCCGGGTCAGCGCGGCCCGCGCGACACCGACGAGGTCCGCGGCCGTGAGCAGGGCGCCACGACGGACCAGGTCCGCGGCGACCGCGGCGTCGGAGGCCGGCAGCCGGGTCGCGGCCGCGTCGGCCAGAGACAGCGAGGCCAGCCGGGTGGTGCCGTCGAAGCCGCGCTGGGTGGTGACCGTCACCCCCGGGCCACGCGGATCGAGCAGATAGAGCCCGACCCCGGCGGGGCCGACGGCGGCGACCACCACGAGCCCGGCGACCTCGAGATACTCGACGCCGGACGCGACACCGCCCAGCCGACCGCCCGCGGTCGCGCGGACCGCGATGCCGGTATGGTCGTATCCCCCGCCCGGGCCCCGCAGCGCCACGGTGGCCACCAGGTCACCGGCGGCGAGGGGGGCGAGCACCGCCGCCGCCTGGTCCGCCGAGCCGGCGAGCCGCACCGCCTCGCCCGCGAGCACGGTCGGCAGCCAGGGCCCCGGGATCACCCCCGCTCCGAACGCCCGCGCGATGATCTGTGCGTCGAGCAACCCGAGCCCGAGACCGTCGAACCGCGCGGGCACGCACACCGCGAGCCAGCCCTGTTCGCCGATCGCCTTCCACAGCTCGGGGGGGTGCCCGTCACCGTCGGGATCGGTGAAGACCGCGCGGACGGCGGTCAGATCGAAGCGGTCGGCCAGGAAGTCCCGGACGGTGGCGGCGAGCGCGCGCTGCTCGTCGGTGAGGGCGAAGAACACGGGCTCGGACCTCCGGAGGCGGGGCGAGGCGGGATCAGCGAGATGAACAGGCCCGGGCACAGGCACAGGCCCGAATCGCGACCATAATCATGATCCGCGTGGCAGGCCGAGGACCCGCTCCGCGACGATCGTGCGCTGTACCTGCGAGGATCCACCCCAGATGGTGACGGAGCGGGTCCAGAAGCTCTCCTGCCGCAGCGTCGTCAGATCGAGGTCCGCGGTGGGGTGGGTGAGCGCCACATCGGCGCCGAGCAGCGCATCAAAGGTCTCGAACAGGTCCTGGTACGTCTCCGACCACTGCAGTTTGGTGATCGACGACTCGGCCCCCAGGTCACGGCCCTGCTCTACCTGGGTGAGGACGTGCATCGAGTGGTAACGCAGGCATTCGAGCTCGACCATGCGCCGGCCCAGCTCCTGGCGCAGCACCGGGTCGGTGTCGCGCCCGAGCGCCCGGGCGACCCGGACGATCTCGTCGTAGCTGCGCCGGAATCCGGTGTACTGGCTGATCCCGGACGCGCCGCGCTCGAACGACAGCAGAAGCATCGCCGTCGCCCAGCCGTTGCCGATCCCGCCCAGGCACTCCGACGCCGCCACCCGCACGTCGGTGAGGAAGACCTCGCCGAACTCGCTGACGCCGCTCATCTGCCGGATCGGCCGGACCTCCACCCCGGGAGCGTGCATGTCGATGAGCAGCAGCGAGATGCCGTGATGGCGCCGGCTGCCGGGCTCGGTCCGGACCAGGGTGAAGATCTTGTCTCCGCGGTTCGCGAACGTCGTCCAGACCTTCTGCCCGTTGACCACGTACTCGTCCCCGTCGAGTACCCCGGACGTACGCAGCGCCGCGAGGTCGGAGCCCGCGCCGGGTTCCGAGAAGCCCTGGCACCAGATCACCTCGTTGCGCAGCATCGGCCCGAGGATGTCGCGCTTCTGCTCGGGCGTCCCGACCGCCATCACCGTCGGCGCGAGGAAGGCCAGGCCCAGCGTGTTGACCGAGCGCGGCGCCCGGGCGAGCTGCGTCTCCTGGTCGTAGATGGCCCTCATCCCCGGGGTNCCNCCCCGGCCGCCGTACTCCACCGGCCAGTCGATCCCGGCGAAGCCCGCGAGCGCCTTGCGCCGCTCCCAGTCCCGCCGCAGGTCGAAGCCCTCGGCCTCCCCCACGCCGGCCCAGAACCCGGGCTCCGTCCAGGCTGCGGGGATGTTCTCGGCGAGCCAGGCCCGCAACTCGGCACGGAACCGTTCCTCGGCCGGCGGGTGGGTCAGGTCCATGCGTTGACCTCCATCTGGTGTTGACCTCCATCTGGTCGCCCATCTGGTCGCCTTACGCGGGATCCCGGGACGGTCGCACTCGCATCCCACCACGCCCCGGCCGGACGTTCACAGACGTTCATGGACGTTCAACGATCCCGCGCCCGGGCGCCGGACACCGGACACCGACAGCCGGCACGATGGGTGGCGAGCCGCCGGAGCGTCCCGGGCGATCACGACGACGGGACGCGAGGACGTTCGCAGGAGAGGAAGCAACTGGCGATGACGCCGACCAGACACGGAACCCCGACCGCCCGACTCGACCAGGTCGGCCGCGCCGAGGCACTGCGCCGGATGGGAGCGGATCCGGTGGATGTGGCCGTGATCGGCGGCGGGGTCACCGGTACGGGGGTGGCGCTGGACGCGGTGACCCGGGGCCTGTCCGTCGCCCTGGTCGAGGCGCGCGACCTCGCCGCCGGCACGTCCAGCCGGTCGAGCAAGCTCATCCACGGCGGGCTGCGGTATCTCGAGCAGCTCAACGCCCCGCTGGTCCGGGAGGCGCTGCGGGAGCGGTCCCTCATGCTGGACACGCTCGCGCCCCATCTGGTCCGGGCCATCCCGTTCCTGCTGCCGTTGACCCGCCACGGTTGGGAACGTGCCTACATCGGCAGTGGTGTGCTGCTCTACGACACCCTCGGGCAGGGGCTGGCCCGCGTCGGGCCGGGCGGCGACGCCACCATGCCCCATCACCGGCACCTGACCCGCAAGGCGGCGCTGCGGGAGTTCCCGTCGCTGCGCCCGGACNCCCTCGTCGGCGCGATCCAGTACTGGGACGGCCAGGTCGACGACGCGCGGCACACCGTGTTCGTCGCGCGGACCGCTGCTCGCTACGGGGCGCTCATCGCGACCAGCGCGCGGGTCACCGGCTTCCTGCGGGAGGGCGACCGGGTCGCCGGCGTGCGGGTGCGTGACCTCGAGTCGGGCGCCGAGATCGAGCTGCGGGCCCGCCAGACGATCAACGCCGCCGGGGTGTGGACCGACGAGATCCAGGCGATGGTAGGCGGGCGTGGCCAGCTGTCGGTCCGAGCCTCCAAGGGAGTGCACATCGTCGTGCCCCGCGACCGCATCCATGGCGTCACCGGCCTGATCCTGCGCACCGAGAAGAGCGTGCTGTTCGTCATCCCGTGGGGCAGCCACTGGATCATCGGCACCACCGACACCGACTGGAGCCTCGACCTCGCCCATCCGGCGGCCAGCAGCGCCGACATCGACTACCTGCTCGACACGGTCAACCGGGTGCTGCGCACGCCGCTCACGGCGGCGGACATCACCGGGGTGTACGCCGGGCTGCGCCCGCTGCTCGCCGGGGAGTCCGAGGACACCTCGCGGCTGTCCCGCGAGCATGCCGTGGTCAGCCCCGTCTCCGGGCTGACGATGGTCGCCGGCGGGAAGTACACGACCTACCGGGTGATGGCCGCCGACGCCGTCGACGCGGCCGTGCACGGCATGAACCGGGCGGTGCCGCCGTCGTGCACCGAGAAGATCCCGCTGCTCGGCGCGGACGGGTTCCCCGCGCTGTGGAACGCCCGGGAGACCCTCGCCCGCCGCGCGGGGCTGCACGTCGGCTGGATCGAGCACCTCCTGCACCGCTACGGCACCCTCACCGAGGAGCTTCTGGACCTCATCGAGACGCGACCGGATCTCGCCCAGCCGCTGCGCGGGGCATCGACCTACCTGGCCGCGGAGGCGGTGTACGCGGCCTCCCACGAGGGGGCGCTGCACCTGGAGGACGTGCTCACCCGGCGGACCCGCGTCTCGATCGAGACCATCGACCGGGGGGTGGAGGCCGCCGAGCACGTGGCCGATCTCATCGCCCCCGTGCTCGGCTGGGACCAGGTGACCCGCGCCCGCGAGGTCGCGCACTACCTCGCCCGGGTGGAGGCCGAACGGGCCTCGCAGCGGCAAGCCGACGACGCGACCGCCGACGCGGCCCGGCTCGGCGCGCCCGACGTGCGCCGGCTGGGCCGGACGGACCACCGCGCCCCGGCGGCGACCGGCGGACCGTCCTGAAGGCTCGGCCAACCCGATCCGCGGCCCCGCCCAGGCGGTTCGGTGCCGCGGTCCGCGCAACGACGTCCACGGAACGACGTCATCCGTATACCTCCAACAGTCGCAGCCAGACCTCGCTGACTGTCGGGAACGACGGGACCGCGTGCCACAGCCGCTCCAACGGCACCTCTCCGACGATCGCGATCGTGGCCGCGTGCACCATCTCCTGGGTGTCCGGACCGGTGAAGGTCGCTCCCACGAGCACCCGGCGGGCCTCGTCCACGACAATCTTCGACGTGCCCGTGATCTCCTCCCCCCGCACCGACGCGCCGGCCACCGATCCGGTCGGCACGCTCACGGCCCGCACGGCGATCCCGGCCTCCCGCGCGGCCCGCTCGGTCAGTCCGACCGCGCTGACCTGCGGATCGGTGAAGGTCACCCGCGGGACGGCCGCCGGGTCGGCCAGGTCGCGCACGGGAGCGCCGGCGAGGTCCCGGCGGCCGGTGATGACGTCGGCCGCCAGCCGGGCCTGGTACTTGCCCATGTGGGTGAGCAGCGCGCGGCCGCAGACGTCGCCGACCGCGTAGAGCCAGTCCCCCGCCACGCCGACCGCGCGGAGCCGGTCGTCGACCTCGATGAACCGCCCGGGTTGCAGGCCCACGGTCTCCAGGCCCAGGTCGCCGGTCGCCGGGGTGCGCCCGACGGCGACCAGGATCTCGTCGGCGACCACGGCATCGCGGCGCGGCCGCCGCTCAACCGGCTCACCCGGATCCGCCGGATCCGCCGGATCCACCGGCTCCACCGTGACGGTCACCGGCCCGGCCGGGCCATCCGGTCCCGTCCGGGCCCGGCGGACCTCGACCGCCCGGCTTCCGAGCCGCACCGTGATGCCGGCCGCCTCGAAGGCGGCCCGCAACTGCTCGCCGACGAACTCCTCCTCCCGGACGAGCAGCCGGGGTGACCCCTCGATCAAGGTCACCTCCGCGCTACCGAGCCGGCGGAAGGCCTGGGCCAGTTCCACCCCCACGGCGCCGCCGCCGAGCACCACGAGGCGGTGCGGGACCTTCCAGGCGCCGGTCGCGGTCCGGTTGTCCCACGGTTCGGCGTCGGCGAGGCCGGGGATCGGTGGAACAGTGGCCCGCGTCCCGGTGGCCACGACCACGGCTCGGGACGCGGTCAGCACCCGGCGGGTGCCGTCCAGCAGCGTCACCGCGACCCGGCCGGCGGGCCCCGCCAGGCGCCCGGTCCCGCGCACCAACTCGACGCCCTTGTCGACCAGCCAGGGCACCTGGGAGGAATCGGAGTAGTCGCCCACCATCCAGTCTCGCCGGGCGAACGCCGCGGCGGCGTCGACGGGTCCGGTGACCGCCGACGCCGCGCCGGGAACGCGGCGGGCCGCCGCCAGCACCTCCCCCGGCCGCAGGAGGGTTTTGCTCGGGATACAGCCCCAGTAGCTGCACTCCCCGCCGACGAGCTCGCGTTCGACGACGATGACGGACAGACCAGCGTCGGCACAGCGGCCGGCGACGTTCTCGCCCGCGGGCCCGGCGCCGAGCACGATCACGTCCACGTCGGCATCCATGGCCGCCTCCCCTGCCCTACCCGGCTCGCTCACAAGCCCTCCGTCGCTGCTCGTCACAATCTGCCGCTCGATCCACGCCAACTGAAGATCATCGGGAACTTTCGGGGTCCCGGTCCGGACGGTCCGTGGCCGGTCCGGTCCGGCGCGGGCGCCGACTCGGAGACGAGAAGCACGTGCACCACGGACGGGGAAGCACGGATGCAGCACGGAGAATGGCGTCAGGAGCGCCAGGCCGGGCCCGTCCCGGCGACACGCCGGAGCGGGCCATCGAGACGAACCAGCGGAGAGATGAAGATGCAGCTCGGGATGATCGGACTCGGCCGGATGGGTGCCAACCTGGTGCGCCGGCTGATCCGCGGTGGTCACGAATGCGTGGTCTACGACGTCAACCCCGAGGCCGTTAAGGCCCTGGCTGCGGAGGGCGCCACGGAGACACGGAGCCTCGCCGAGTTCGCCGCGGCCCTGCGTCCACCCCGGGCTGCCTGGATCATGGTGCCCGCCGGGCTGACCGGTGAGACCGTCTCGGCCCTGGCCGAGCACTTCGCGCCGGACGACGTGATCATCGACGGCGGCAACTCCTACTACCGGGATGACATCCTGCGTGCCGCGTCGCTCGTCGAGCGGGGCATCCACTACGTCGACGTCGGCACCTCCGGGGGCGTGTTCGGGCTGGAACGCGGCTTCTGTCTGATGATCGGCGGCGAACCGGGGGTCGTGGCCCGCCTGGAGCCGCTGTTCGAGACGATCGCACCCGGCGTCGGCACCATCCCGCGGACCCCGGGCCGGACCGGCGAGATCACCCAGGCCGAGAAGGGATACCTGTACTGCGGCCCGAACGGCGCCGGTCACTTCGTCAAGATGGTGCACAACGGCATCGAGTACGGCATGATGGCCGCCTTCGCCGAGGGGTTCGCGGTGCTCGACAAGGCGAACATCGGCACGACGTCCGCCGAGCACAACGCCGAGACCGCCCCGCTGGGCAACCCGGAGTACTACCAGTACGACCTCGACACCACCGCGATCGCCGAGGTGTGGCGGCGGGGCAGCGTGGTCAGTTCCTGGCTGCTCGACCTCACCGCCGCCGCGCTGCAGGAGGATCCCGGACTCACCGAGTTCAGCGGCCGGGTGTCCGACTCCGGGGAAGGACGTTGGACGGTACTGGCCGCCGTGGAGGAGGGCGTTCCCGCCCATGTGCTGACGGCGTCCCTCTACGAGCGGTTCAGTTCGCGCGGGGAGGGCCTGTTCGCCGACAAGCTGTTGTCGGCGATGCGCAAGCAGTTCGGTGGGCACGCGGAGAAGCCGGCCGGCTGAGCCTCGTCGGCTTCCTTGCCTATCCAGAGGCTTTTGTGCTCGATTTATCTCTCTGGATAGGCAAGGAAAGGGGCTCAGGGGCGCACGTTGTCGGCGCCGAGATCCGCCACGTCTCCCATAACGATCATGGGATGGGCCATCGGGGTCAGCCAACGGAGAATGGCCACGAGGGCGTCCTGTTCCACCGCGATGCAGCCCCGCGTCGGCGATCTGTGGTCGACATGCAGCCAGATGNCCCCGCCGATCTGCGGGCCCAGCGGACGGGTCGGGTCCGACGGCGGATACCCGGGCAGTCGGTTGTAGTCGATGGCGACCACATAGTTGAACGCATCGGGCATCGGCTCGCCCCGCGGACCCGTCGCCCGGTAGAACGACGGGCGATACTCGTAGGGCAGACCGGTGCCCGGATCGGCGAGCTTGCCACCGGCGGCGGTGAGACTGAACACGCCGATCGGGCTGCGCAGATCGCCCTCCCGATGGTCGTACGTCCAGCCATCGGCGCCGTTGCGGCCGATCAGCGGGGCGCCGTAGGTCTTCCAGGCGGAGCCGGGATCGGCCCGTTCCCACAGCGTCACGTTGTTGGTGTTCGCATTCCGGTCGATGCCGCTCACCACGATCACCTGCCGGGCGGCCTGCGGAATCTTCGTCATCATCACCGGTCCGACCCCGGGGATCGCGGTGAGGTCGGAGGCGGGCCCCGCCCTGCCGTCCGCGCCGGTACCGGCCACCCGGCTCGTCCTCACCGGCCCACCCACGCCCGACGGGCGTGCTTCGGAGGTGGGACCGAGCCCGGATGTGCGTCCGAGCCGGGCTGCGCCTCTCGGCCCGGACGGTACGGACACCGACAGGTCATGCGAGGAGTCCGGGTCCGAAGCGGGACTGCTGAGATGAAGTGCGCTGGCCGCCCCCACGACCAACGTCACACCCACCGCGGCGGCACCGACCGCGACCGAGCGACCCCGCGGGGGGCTCGTACGCGTCTCGGTCCGGCGGCGATTCCTGCGATGATCGGCCATGCCTCCGACTTCCGGGACGACGCCACGGGCGAGGCTGCGACGCGCTGTTGACCCTTGCCACCCCCGTGACCCTTGCCACCCCCGTGACCCTTGCCACCCCCGTGACCCTTGCCGCCCCCGACGGCCGCCACGCCCGTGCCATCCGGCTGCGGCCATGATGCACCGGCGATGACAATACGTATCATTCACGCCGGCCTGGCGAGGTCGCCCAGCCCGGCGAGGTACCCCGACCTGGGGAGGTATCCCGCGGCAGCCGCCGGTGCGTCGGCCCACGACACCCGCAGACCGCGATCACGGCGACGGGAGTCCATGCGCCCGGGACCGTGACGATCGAAGACAGCCGTCCATGCCTCCATGTTCGACCTTCACTCCTCCCCGATCTCGGAATTCGGATACTTCGAGCAACGATGGACACGATCCGGATCCAATGCCCAGCGGAGGGTGATAGATTGCCACATCGGCACCGATGATCAGAAGTATGTTCACGGAGAGACGAGACGAAGACCACGAGGAGCCCGCATGGTGGTACGGGCGGCCGGCAGCCGTTCCCAGCGCGGCCGGCACGAATAGGCCCCTCCGATCGTGCTCGCCGGTTTCCGGTTCCACCGCATCCTCACCGCCCCTCGGCGACCCGACACACCCGACCGGCCCGATCCCGTACCGGCCGCGCTCTTCGCCGCCCTCGTCGGCGCGCACGCGCAGTTGACCTCGCTCGGGCCCGGCCACGAACCCACCGCCTCCGGTGCGTCCACTCGCGGCGGCCCGTACCCGGTGCCGGGAGCAGCCCGGCCGGGAATCGCCGTCGCCTGGCTACGGGGCCCGGGTGAGGCGCACATCCGGTTCCTCGCCGGCGGCCGGCCCTTCTTCCCAGCGGACCCGACCGCGACAGACCCGACCGCGGCGGCCACGTCGCTCGCAACAGCCACGTCGACACCAGCCGCAACCGCGGTTCCGCTGCTGTACCCCCCGGGATCGACAGCGGTGGCGCTGCCACCGGACGCCGTACCCGCCCAGCTCGCCGGCTTCCCCTACTGGCTGCGGTGCGAAGGCCTCCCGGATGCCCTGTGGGCCGCCGATCCCGGCACCGACGCCCGGCAGCCAGACACCCGCCGCGGATCGTTCGACGACTACGCCGCGCATCTCGTCGGCCCGTTCGCCTGGCTTGTGCTCGCGTGGCCGGTGCCCCCCGAGCATCTCGCCGAGGAACGGGCGGACCTCGCGCGATCGATCCCCGTGCTGCGCCGGCGGGAGAACGACCAGGGCGCCCGGCTCGACTTGGAGCGCGCGGAGGCCCGCTACCGGGAACTGGGCCGGGGCGCGTCGAGCGGCATGTGGGACGTGGAGATCCTGGTCGGTGGGGTGACCCCGGCCGGCGCGGTCTCGCTGGCCGCCCTGCTGTGCAGCTCCAGCGATCTCGACCGGCTGCCCTACACGTTGCGTCCGACCGGCCCGGTCACCTCGTTCGCGGGGGCCCTCGGCGGGGTCGGAGCCGGGGTCGGAGCCGGAGCCGGCGGGCTGGCCGGCTCACCGCGGTCCTCGCCGCGGGCGAGCGCGGAGCTGCTGGCGGCGCTGGCCCGGCCGCCCGGCCGTGAGCTGCCGGGCATCACCCTGATCACACCGCACGCCTTCGACGTGACGCCCGAGGGTCCGAACCGGTCCGGTCCCGCGGACCCCCGGGGAACGCCCGGCGCCGTTCGGCTCGGCGACGTGCTCGACGCCGGCTGGATGCCGGCCGGCGCGTTCTCGGTTTCCCTCGCGACGCTCAACCGGCACGCCTTCGTCTGCGGCGCCACCGGATCCGGGAAGTCACAGACCGTGCGGTCGCTGCTGGAGTCGTTGACCCGTGCTCCGGCGCCCGTTCCGTGGCTGGTCCTGGAGCCGGCCAAGGCCGAGTACGCCCGGATGGCCGGGCGGCTCGCCGGCCTCGCCGAGGTGCTCGTCATCAGGCCGGGCCGGCTCGACGCTCCACCGGCGTCACTGAACCCGCTGGAACCCGAGCCCGGCTTTCCCTTGCAGAGCCACATCGATCTCGTCCGGGCCTTGTTCCTGGCGGCGTTCGAGGCGCACGAGCCGTTCCCCCAGGTGCTCGCCCGCGCGCTGACGGTCTGTTACCAGGACCTGGGATGGAACCTGGTGCTGGACCGGCCGGAGCCCGCGCACCGGCCCAGATTCCGGGTGACCGGGCCGGAGGAGGACCCGAAGGTCGACGTGCGCAGGCGATATCCGACCCTCGGGGACCTGCAGCGCACCGCGACGAGGGTGGTCGAGAACATCGGCTACGGCGTGGAGGTCACGGCGGACGTCCGGGGCTTTGTCGACGTGCGCATCGGTAGCCTGCGAGAGGGTTCTCCCGGTCGGTTCTTCGAGGGCGGGCATCCGATCGATATCGGCGCCCTGCTGGCGCGCAACGTCGTCTTCGAGCTGGAGGACATCACCAGCGACCAGGACAAGGCGTTCCTGCTCGGCGCCGTCCTGATCCGCGTCGTGGAGCATCTGCGGGTCCGGTACGCCACCGCGGGCGCGGGCGGACTGCGCCACGTCCTGGTCCTGGAGGAGGCCCACCGGCTGCTCAAGAACGTCACCGACGGCCCGGCCGCGGCCTCCGTCGACCTGTTCGCCTCACTGCTCGCGGAGATCCGCGCCTACGGCGAGGGGCTCGTTGTCGTGGAGCAGATCCCAGCGAAGATCCTTCCCGACGTTATCAAGAACACCGCACTGAAGGTGATGCACCGGCTCCCGGCCGCCGACGACCGAGAAGCCGTCGGCGCGACAATGAACCTGCGCGACGATCAGTCCGAACTGGTCGTCGCGCTGCCGGCGGGGGTGGCGGCGGTAAGCGCGGACGGCATGGACCGTCCCGTGCTGGCCCGGATGGTCGCCGGAGACGACCGGGAGAGCGCGCGCTACGCGCGCTACGACCGGGTGCCCCTGGCCGGACGGCGCAGCCTCGGCTGCGGCGCGGCCTGCGTCGCCGGCCCCGCCTGCACCCTGGAGGAGACGGAGACGTCCGCCCTCGCGGCCCGCGATCCCCTGCTGGTGGTGTGGGTCGAGGCGGTGGCCGCGCACCAGGTCATGGGCTTCACCCATCTGCTCGGGATCGCGCCGTTCGCTCCGGCGGAACCCCTGCGGACCACCCTCGCCGCGTTGCCGGGTCGCATCCTCGACTGCGCGCTCGCCCATGCCGCCGACCGGGCGACGGACGCCCGCGCCGCCGCGCTGCGCCCCTTCGTCGACCCGGACGACTTCACCGCCGCCCTGCTCGCGACGCTGCGCCGGCTCCTCGGCCTGCCGCCGTCCCCGGCGGACGCGGCAGAGGCGGCGGACGCGGCAGACACGGCGGACACGGCGAACACGGCGAACACCGTCGACTCCCGGCACCTGACCGCGGGCATGTACCGCTGGCAGGACGTCCGGCAGGCGCTGGTTGACGCAGTGCGCCGGCGGGGGGCCGGCGCGGGCCCGCATCCGCTCACCGCGGCCTGGCGCGAGCGCGGCCTGACCCTGCCGGGCGAGACCGTGGGCGAACAGCTCACCCGGCTGAAGAACGGTGCCTTCTACGCTCCGGGCCGGGAGAAGGTCAACATCGGTGATCCGGCGGTCAGCGGCCTCACCGTGGCGGTCCGGGAACTCACCGGCGCGGCGGATGCCACCTCGCTGTCGGACGCGCTCCACCAGGCATGCACCGGCAAGGGACTGGCCGAGCTGGCCACCCAGATCTCCGACCTCGTCGGCCCCGCGCCGAGCGGACCGGGGAGCGCCCCACCGGAGTCCACCGCGGCGGCCACCGCCCTCGGCCCGTCCATCGGGACAGCATCCGCGTTCGGGACAGCATCCGCGTTCGGGACAGCATCCGTGTTCGGGACAGCATCCGCGTTCGGGACAGCGCGGGACTGAGCGCCCGGGCCCGTCGACCGTCGGGACGTTACGGCGGGGCCGACATGCACGGCGGAACGCGACAGAGTGGACACCACGCGCCATAATGGCCACGTAACGCCCCAGTACTGACACCGGGCGTGCCGAGATCGTTTCCAGGTGCACGATGATCGGGAACGGGGAGTCGCTGCGGCACGGTGGGCTGCGGCCGTCGGGGCTGCGGCACGGTGGGCTGCGACGCGGGAGCAGGCGAGTGGGACGGCGGAGGGTCGGCGATGGGGGTGGGCACGCTAACCACGNCTGAGGCCCGGCTGATCCAGGGGCTCTTCGTTCCACGGGAGCGTTGGGGCTGGGAGTTCGTCGACACCGGTCCATCGGCCCCGAGCCCGCTCGCCGACCGTCAACCGGTCTGGCAGGAGCCCGAATCGCCCGATCTGACCGCGCTCACGGCCCGGCGAAACCATGCCGTCCGCGCCCTGCTGACCAGGCTCGTCCTGCCGATGGCCTTCGTGGTGTTCGGCATGCTGCTCGCGGGCGAGGGGGGGTTCTTCTTCGTCCCGGCGGGACTCGCGCTCGCCGTGGTCGCGTGCCTGCCTCCGCTGATCCTGCACTACCGGCTGGGCCGGACACGATCCCGGGCCGCGTCGGNCCGGGCCGACGGATACACCCGCCACCTGCAGGCGTTGACGTCCTGGCAGACCGAGGTCGACGCGCACGACCGGGCCGAGCTGCGACGCCGAGAGGCCACCGCCGTCTTCTATCCCGTCTCGGCCCCCGCGGCGACCCCCAGGATCGACGTGTTCGGCGGAACCGGCGACGGATGGGCGAGCCTGCTGGCCACCGCGGGCTGCTCGGTGCTCACCGGCGGNACCGGCATCCTGCTCGTCGATCTCAGCGAGCGGGCGGTGGGCGGGGGGTTGGCACGCCTCGCCGGCCAGGCGCGCTGGCCGGTGGAGTCCTGGGACCTGCCCCGCCAGCTCGACGAGGTGGCGCTCCTCGACGGCCTCGGGCCGCGGGAGGCCGGCGAGCTCGTCGCCGACGCGTTCGGCATGTCCCAGGAGAGCGGCGATGATCCGCACCGACGCGCCCTGCACGCGGACCTGGTCACCACCGTCGCCGTCGTTCTGTACGAACGGCTCAGCATTCGCCGTCTCGCCGAGGGCCTGCGCGTCCTCGAAGGTCTCGACGACGGCAGCGCGGCCACGTCGCTGTCGACGGCCGAGGCCGGGGAGCTCACCGCGCACATGGACGCGTTCGGCCGCGGTGACCGGATCGCCGACGAGCTGCGCTACCTGCGTTCCTCGCTGGAGGCGCTCAGCCCGCCACCACCAGCCACGGCCGCGACGGCACCGGCCGCGACGGCACCGGCCGCGACGGCACCGGCCGCGACGGCACCGGCCGCGACGGTCGAGGCCCATATGTTGGCGGCCGCCGCCGATATGTCGACGGCCAGGATGCCGACGGCCAGGATGCCGACGGCCAGGGTCGACAGCGCGCCCCGTCCACTGACGGCCTGGTGGCCGGTACCCGGGCTGCGGGTTCTCGCCACGTCGAGCCGGGACTCGTCCGCCCACCGCAAGGAACTCACGGACCGGCTCCTCGTCCAGACCGTGCTCCACCAGCTCCGTTGCCGCCAGCGGGGCGGGCCGACCGGCCGGGACATGCTGGTCGTCGCCGGGGCGGACCATCTCGGCCGAGCGGTCCTGACCGGGCTGACCCGCCACGCCGAGCTCGCCGGGGTGCGGCTCGTGCTGCTCTTCGAACGGCTCGCCGACGACGCCGAACGGGTGCTGGGCAGCCAGGGAGGCTCGACGATCATCATGCGATTGGGGAACGGTAAGGACGCCGCGACCGCGGCGGAATTCATCGGGCGTGGTTACCGCTTCGTCATGTCTCAGGTGACGGCCCAGGTGGGGCGCAGTTTCACGGCCGGCGACAGCGACAGCGTCGGTTACCAGGACGGCACCTCGGAGACGACCGGCACCAGCGGCGGAACCGGCCGGACCTACGACGGCACCCGGCTGCTGCCCTGGTTGCAGAACACGTCGAAGAACGCCGGATGGCAGGAGTCGGTGACGGCGTCGCGATCGCAGACCTGGCAGCGCACGACAAACTCGTCGGTGAGCGACTCGACAACCGACGGCACGACCTCCCAGCGGGTATACGAGTTCACCGTGGAGCCGACCACCGTCCAGACCCTGCCGGCGACCGCGTTCCTGCTGGTCAACCCGGTCGATGGGGCGGGACGGGTGGTGCCGGGGGACTGCAATCCGGGCACCGTCCTGCTGCCTGGGGTCTCCGCGGCCGACCGCTGGTCCGTACCTGACGCGGCCGCCACGCCCCTGGCGGGTCACCACGTCGGAACCGCCGGAGCCGAGGTGATCCAGGCCGGTACGGACCAGGCCGGCCCTGCGCGGACCGGCGCGGAGGAACAGCGTCGGATCGAGCCTGCCCCGCCCGTCGGGTTTCCGGGCATCGGCCAGCAACCGCCGGCCGACGAGGAGGTCTACCGGCTCGTCCCGCCCAAGGCGCGTCCCAGCGGCCCCGGCAGTCCCGGCGGTCCCGGCGGTCCCGGCGGCCAGAGCACTCACCCGGGGGCGCGGGGATGGGTTCCCGGCGTCGGGGACCACCACCCGGGGCATGGCTGACCCGGTCCGGAACGCGGCCGTCAGGAAGGAGACAGCCGAAAGTTATCCACAGCCCGAAAAAGGTTCTGGCCCAACAGACAGACAACCGTCATCGTCTTCTCATGGCCCATAACCCTGGCCGACTCTCCTGGCAGGAGATCGCCACCATGCAGGCCGGCGTGATCACGATACGCGATGCGATCAACGCCGGCATCACCCGCGACGAGATCCGCCGACGGTTGAACGACGGTCGCTGGCAGCAACCCTTCCGNGGCGTGCTNATCANAACCGCCACACCCGTGACGAGGATGCAGGAGCTGTGGGGGGCCCTGCAGGCCGTCGGCCCGGACGCGGTGCTCGCGGGCGCCTGCGCGGCGGGGCTCGCGGGTCTGGACGGCTACGGCACCGGCCCGGTGACGGTTCTCCTGCCCACCGAACGCCGGATCGCCGCGCCACCGGGCGTGCTTCTGCGGCACAGCGCTCGGCTCGACATCACCGAGATCGATCCCCTCCGCCTGCCCCGGCGGACGGCCCCCGCCCGGTCCGTCATCGACATGGCCGAGTGGGCGGCTACCCGCGCGGACGCGCAGGGCCTGCTCGTTGACGCTGTCCGTCAACGTTTCGTCACCGTCGCGAGCCTGCGGATCGCGCTGGCCCGGCGTGGTCCGATCAGCCGCCGGACGCTGATCACCGAGACGTTGGACGACCTGGGCCGGGACGCGCCGCGCCTCACCGAGATCATGTACCGTCGCATCGAGGCCCAGTGGGGGTTGCCGGTAGGGNCCCCGAGTGTCAACGGGCCCGCGGACGAGCCGATGGCGCGCCTCGACGTCTGGTACGAGCCGTGGCGCGTGCGGGTGGAGATCCAGGCGACGGTCCCTGGGCCGACGGTCGTCGCCGAGCCGACCGGCCAGCTCCTCATCCGTCTGCCGGCACGCCTGGCGCGGGACGCCCCGGCCGAGGTGGCTTCCCTCGTAGGCGGGGCGCTGCGTGACCGCGGCTGGTCGGCGTCGGTGCCGCGCGCTCCGCGGGCGCTGGCCTCCTGAGCTCCGCGGGACATTCGTTCGTCGCGTCCCGTATCCCTGTGCCGCGCCGCACATTCCGGTCAACCGGTCCGCCGAGGTCAGAGCTCCTTGCGGGCGATCATCAGGTAGGTGCCGGCGTACCGGGCGTCGTGCGCGTACCGGCCGGCAAGGCGGTCGAGGAGGCGGGCCAGTCCCAGTAGGGGGCTGGCCACAAGCATCACCAGGACGCGGCCGGCCGCGCCGACCGGGCCGGCCTGCTGGGGCAGCCACGGCATGGGGCGTGGCGCGATCATGGCCACGGCGAGCAGCAGGGCGCCGGTCAGCCCACCGGGACGGCGCGCCGCGGCGAAGCGCACCGCGACCGGCCGCAGCCCCCGGTCCTCCAGCGCGGCGATCAGGTTCTCCGCGGGGATGAAGTGGGCGCGCTCGGGGACCGCCCAGCCGGGCCAGAACCGGCCGAGCCAGCGGGCCTGCCGGCAGTCGGCGTTGGCCAGCTCGCAGACGACGTGCCCGCCAGGCGGCAACGCCTTCGCGACGGCGTCGAGCTCCGCCGACGGGTCGTCGCGGCGTTCCAGGTAGTCGAACATGCTGATGACGTCGTACCGGCCGGCGAGGCTGTCGACGACGTCGGAGAAACGGCCGTAGTGGGCGTGGTCGATCCAGCCGCGCGCCAGGCCCTTGGCCAGGCCGGGAAAGGTGTCGAGCCCGTCAAACACCGTCCTCGGCCACACCTCTCGGGCCGCGTTGGCGAAGTGACCGTACCGGGCCCCCACGTCCAGCCAGGTCCGTGGCACCACGAACGGTCGGACGGCGGCAGCCTGCTCGCGCCGCTCGCGGGCGATCGCGGCCAGGACCTGCTCGGCGACATCGGTGCGCAGGCCGTCGTAGCGGTCCCGGTCGTAGAACTCACGCCCGGCCGGGCTCAACGACGGGTTGAGGAAGACATGCCCGCAGCGCTCGCAGCCGTCCAGCCGGAAGGAACCGGGCTTGCGCAGGAGCAGGTCCGGCGACTCCACCCGGGTGGCGAGCTCGACCGATCCGCACCAGGGGCAGTCGGCCCGGTCGTGGCGCAGGAACCGGTCGAGGCCGGCCTGGACGTCCTGGGAGTAGGAGGCGCGGCTGGCGGCGGTCTCCTGCCTGGCCGCATGCTTGACCGGGTCCGGAGGAAGCCCGGCGGCCTTCGCCTCAGCCGCCTTCACGGCCTGCGCCCGGCCGGCCCGCACGGAGTCGACCACGAACAGCACCCCGCCGAGGATGCGCACGATGGGAGAACGAATGAGATCGCGCGGGGACAGCGGCACCCGGCCGGCGCAGACGAAGAACGGCTGGAACCAGAACAGCGCCATGGCCGCGAGGCCGAACGGCTGGTTCACATGGAAGCCGATCGCGGTGGCGATCTGGGGTACGAACGGGAAGAGCTGGTTCTGCCGGGTGAACCGGTAGGCCCGCTGCTGGACGCGGACACGCATCGCCGCGTCGTCCCGGGCGGCACGCAGCCCCGGCAGCACCGCCAGATCCGTCGAGCCGGAGGCGAAGGTCTTCAGCCGCTCGGTGATGTCGACGAGCTCCACCGGGTCGAAACCGTCCCGGCGGGTGATCCCAGCCCGCTGGAGAATCTCGGAGTGGACCAGCAGCGCCTGGAAGGCGCCGCGGCCGGGCACGCAGCGGTCGGCCCGGTAGGTGCGGGTGTCGACCATCCGGGCGAGGTCGAGCGCCCGTTCGGCCGTCAGGTCCGCCGGGACGAGGTCGAGCACGTCGAGCCGGTCCCGGCTGGCGTGGTAACTGGCCGCCCGTCGGCCGCTGTCGGAGAGGCGGACCCCGGTCGCGACGAGGAACTCATGCGCGGGGTCCACCGGGCGACCGGAGGCCGGCAGGGTGTCGAGACGACGCAGCCGACCGCGCAGCCGCACACCGTTGATCGCCAGACCGGCACACACCAGGATCGGCAACCATGTCAGCACGACGTCAGAACCGTTCGAGCATCAGACCACGAGACCGATCACCGGACCGCCAGACCGAGCATCAGACCGCCAGCTTCTCAAGGTGATCGGCGGCGGCGGCCACCCCGCCGGCCGCGGCGAAGGCGGCCCGCATCCGGGCGGCGGCGGCCCGGTACGACGGATCGTCCAGCACGGCCGTCACCGCGGAACGCACGGCGGTGGGTCCGGCCCGACCGAACTTGACGCGCACCCCGGCCCCGTTACGGACGACCTGCTCGCCGATGATCGGCTGATCGTCGCGAACCGGGGCGACCACCAGCGGAACCCCGTGTGACAGCGACTCACAGACGGTGTTGTTGCCGGCGTGGCACACCACCGCCGACAACCGCGGAAGTAACGCGACCTGCGGCACGAACGGCGCGACCAGCAGATCGTCGGGCGCCGCGGCGGCGAGGTCGTCAACGAGCCCGGGTGTGGCGACGACGATCGCCTGTACCCGCTCGGGCAGGCCGAGCAGCCCCTCGGCCGCCGCCCGCAGAAACCGACCGCCGGCCTCCCGGGTCACCGTGCCGAGGGAGACGAGCACCGCCCGGCGGGCCGGGNCGAGCCAGTCCCAGGGGAACTCGCCCGCCCCGGCCCGTTTCCCGACCGCGCTGCCGACGAAGACCGCGTAGTCCGGGATCCCGGGATTGTGCAGCATTTCCCGGACGGAGAAGACGAGGGTCAACACCTCGGAGAAGCGCAGGTCCCCGATGGCAGCCTCGTCGGGCGGCACTCCGTGCCCGGTCTGGAACTCCCGCAGGCGGTCGACGACCCACTGCCCCAGGCCCGCGAGCACCCCGTAAGGATTGTCGAACTCGGCGGAGGTCGCCGCGAGGGTCGCCCAGCGCAGGCCCCGGCGACGGGCGACGAGCGCGGCGCCCACCGCCTGCTGGTCGATGACGAGCAGGTCGGGCTGGAAGTCGTCGATGATCCTGTCGATCGCCGGGGCCATCATCGAGCCGAGCGGGAGCAGGAAGTCCTCCCACAGGAACTTCAGCGACGCCGGCCCCCGCAGCGCCCGAGACGCGTCCTGGATCCGGGACCACTTCTCGCCCAGGCCCGCCTCGGGTAACGCCAGCAGGGCCAGCTCCGGCGGGATCAACGATCCGATGACGCCCGCGTACCCGGCGAGCGCCACCTCGTGACCACGGGCGGCCAGCTCGGCGGCGACCCCGACCGCCGGGTTGACATGCCCGGTCAGGGGCGGCACCACGAACAGCACGCGGCTCATCAGACTCTTCTCACGCCCCTCGCCCCTCACGCCCCTCGCCGGCCGCAACTGCCGCGTCGGCCGAGATCGGGGCCGGCCGGCGCTCGGCGTTGAGATCGGGCGGCGGCACCCGCTGCGTCACCCAGTCCGGGGTGGCGAAGCGCCGGCCGTTCGCGCGCACGTAGGGCGGCGGCGGCGTCTGGCGGCGGAACAACCACCACCGCAGCAGGTCCCGCAGGTAGTGCGCGGCCTCCCGCAGCACCATGTGCGTGTGGTGCTCCAGGACGATCAGGGTGCACTCGGGCACCAGCGCGGCCAGGCCCGCAGCCTGCCCGATGATGTCGGAGTTCTCCCCGTACACCGCGAGCACCGGGACGTTCAGCGCGGCCAGCGCCTCGGTGGAGAACGGCGGAGTCGCCAGCATGTCGGTGGCGATCGTCGTCTCCTGCAGCAGCCGCTGCGCGGCCCGGGTGGCGCGGCTGGCCACGCGTCCGGCGCCGTTGTCCAACCACTCCTGGACCTCCTCGTCGGTCATCGCGACGAGGATCTGGGTCAGCGATCGGGCCATCTCCTCGCCAAGACCCTCGATCAGGAACGGCGGCTCGATCAGCGTCAGGCTCGCCACCCGGGAGGTGAACTCCAGCCCGAAAGCCAGCGCCATCGTGGCGCCGTAACTGTTACCCACCAGGTGCACCGGGCGATCCACCCCGAGCTCGTCGAGCAGCCCGAGCAGATCGGCCATCGAGTCCGCCAGCTCGTAGCCGCCGCGGGTCCGCTCGCTGCGCCCATGGCCGCGCAGGTCGTAGCAGATGACGTCGCAGCCGGCATCGGCGAGGCAGTTGCCCAGCGTGAAGTAGAAGCTGGAGATGTTGTCCATCACCATGCCGTGCACCATCACGACGACCGGCGAGTCCGTGGACGCTCCGCCCCTGGGCGCCAGTCGCTGCACGTGCAGCCGGATCCCGTTCGCGATGATCTCAGCCACGGGCCTTCAGGCCGATCCCGCCGGCGCCAGCGTCGGGAGGCTGTCGACGATGAAGTGGACGACCTCGCCGACCCGCATGTTGATCACCTGGTCGACGTCCATGTCGGCAAGGAGGCCGACGAAGTCCACCGCCTCGCCGTAGCGCCCACGCAGCCGGTCGGCCAGCGCCACGAACTCGATGCTCTCCAGCTCGAGATCCTGATTGAACGAGGTGGCCATCGTGATCTCCATGTCCACGACGTACTCCTCCCCGATCACCTCCCGCAGGAGCTCCGTGACCTCGCCGAGGATCCGGGCCTCGGCCTCGGCCCGCGTGACGGCGTCGGTGCGGTCGTCCGGATCCGGGCCGGGAGGACCCTGCCTCGTCGTGCTCTGCGCAGACATCATCAACACTCCTTCTGGCTCTGGAGACCATGCGCCTCGACCTCGGGGGAGGTCCAGGCGACTACATAACTGACGGTAGCGATATCGACTCTTCCGGTGGAGACGTCATCGCCCACAGCGTCCTGACGCCGCGACGGCGATACCCCGCCCTCGCGGGGCGCCGGGCCGGTCGGTTCCGGCTGAATCCGGCCGGCGGCGTCCACCGTACGCAACGCCACCCACCGGGTCCGCTCCGGCACCGACCCGTCGGGACCATCCCCGTAGACGGTGACCCGGACCAGGTCGGGCGGGGTGCCCCCCACCGGGGAGGACGCGAGCCCATCCCTTCCCGGGGAATGGGCCTTCCCCGGGAAGGGATGGGGGCCGTCCACGACGAACCGACGTGGACGGCCAGCGAGGCCCGTTCCGTCGGCCTTCGCCGCCGCCTCCTTCGCCGCCCACAGCCGGGTGAACCACACGGCCCGCCGGTGAGGATCGGTGCCGGCGACCCGATCGAGCAGGCGCAGTTCGGTGGGCGCCAGGGCCGCCTTCTCGACCCCGGCGGCGCGGGACACGATCCGCTCAAGATCGATGCCAACCTCCCCGTCCGCGGCGACCAAGGCCACGGCGAGCTCCGGCTTGTGGGCGAGCGACACCCCCGGGGGGTCGAACGCTGGGACACCCGGCCGCGCCGGCAGGGAGGTGATGACCGGGGCACCCACGTCGTCGTTACGGATCCCGACCTCGATCCCCCAGACGGGCCCCGCTCCCCGTTCCCACAGCCATCGCCGGACTGCGTCCTGGGCGGCGATCCGTCCCAACAGCCGGCCGCGTGCCGCCCTGGGGTTGAGCGCGGCGAGCCGGGCACGCTCGGCGGCATCGGCGTAGTGGCGCACGATCAGTTCCCGCGAGGCCGCGTCGGGCCAGCGGTCCACGGCGACCACCCAGCCCTCACCGGAGGGCTGGGCCACCGTGTTCAACTCCGGTGCACGCACCATCGCCCAGAGCACGTCGTCGTTGGCGAACCGGCGGTCGGTCCACCCGGTGATGACCGCCCAGACACGTCCGTCGGCCCGCCGCACCTCCATGTCCGCGGTCACCGTGCGCTCGGCCACCTGCCGGATCCGTACGACGCAGTCCACCAGGTCGCCCTCCACCGGTGCCGGGCCGTGGAACTGCACGTCGGCCAGGGACTGCGGGAGCAGGAGGGAGTCGTCGGACAGATGCTCCATCGCCCAGTAGCCGAAGAGCTGGCCCACGTTGTCGAGCAGGGCGCCGGACGCCGACGGCACCCGCAGACGCCCCCGGATACCGGTCGGGGCGATCGCCTCGATCCGATGGATGCCCTGGTAGCCGGGNCCGTGGAAGAGGAACCGGGCCCCGTAGAGATCCCTGCCACGATGCCGCGGGGGCCGCTCGACGGGCAGCGTCGGGCCCGTCCGGCCCACGGACAGATCGGCGGTGATCGCGGTTGACTCGGGCGGCGGCAGGNGGNCCGCCGCGAACAGCACCGTGCCGCGGGCGTAGCCGTCCACGGTCACCCGCACCGCGTCCGGCCCCGCGGGGGCGAGCGCAATGGACACCTCCACCGCCGGCTCGATCGCGAGCCAGCGCAACGCCCGGACGTCTCGGACACCGACCGGCACCCGGCCCGGCAGCAGCGCGGCGGCCTCGCCGATCATGAGCTCGAGGACCTCGGTCATCGGCACGACCGGGAACAGATCGGATATGTCCGCCCAGCCCGGCGGCTGACGGTAGAAGCAGTGGTCGACGATGTGCGGCATCGACGCCAGCGACAGCCGTCGCCGGAACATCCGCGGCCCGGGTTCGGGACTGTCACGGGGCACGGGTACCCAGCCCACCGCGGACGTCCGATCGGCGCCCGTGCCCCGACCGGCCGCCCCGCCGTCGGCCGCGCTCGCGCCGCGGCGAGGAGGGACGCCCGTCGAACCCGCGTCGCCGTTTCCGCCGGCACCGCCGGACGTGCCACCGCCCCGGGGAGCATCGTCGGCGCGGAACCGAGCACCACCGCGCACGCCGCCCGACCGCACGCCGCCCGACCGCACGCCGCCCGACCGCACGCCGCCCGGGATCGCATCGCCCGGGATCGCCCTGCCCCCCGATCCGGGCGGGGGGACCCGAGCCGGCGTCGCCCCATGCGACCAGCGGTCGACCACGGTGGACATCACCGCGTCCGCCTCGGCGAGCGCGGCCCGCAGCTCGGCAATCACCGGATGCGTCGGCACGTCACCTTCGGCCCAGGCCGGCGGGTTCCGGTGGGTCCGATCGGCACTGCCCGGGTTGAGCAGGTCGCCGGCCCCGCCGCCGAGGCGGATCAGGGGGGTGCCGAGGCTCAACCGCACCGGGGCGCCGACGCGGTGCGGTCCGTTGGCCGCCCGGGGGAGCGGCGGCACCGCCGGCGCGGGTCGCGACCGGCAGGGCAGCAGGTCCATCCGGGGCGCGGCGCCTTCCGCCCACATCGCCGCCGCGACCCGCCGCAGCTGGTCCAGCCCGGGACGCTTCACGGTATTCGTGACCAACGAGAGATGGTCGTTGCCGGGCAGGGTGTCGTCGACGAATCCCGCGACGCTGCCCACTCCGACCTGGATGAAGGCACGCACCCCGCGCTCGCGCAGCCGCTCGACGAGCTGGCGGAAGCGTACCGGTTCGACCAGGTGTCGAAGAGCGAGCGCGCGGATGGCGTCGTGGTCGCTCGGGTAGGGCGCCACCGTGGTCGCCGACCAGATCGGCACGCTCGCCTCGACGAACGTGGTGCGGGCGAGCCGCGCCCGCATCGGGTCCAGGTACGGTTCGAGGAACGGGGAGTGGAACCCTGACCGGAACGGCAGGATCTGGCCCAGCACGCCGTCGCGGCGCAGCCGGTCCAGCGTGGTACGCACGCTGTCCTCCCGCCCACAGATGATCGACTGATGCGGGCAGTTGTCGTGGGAGACGACGACCTCGTCGAGCCCGGCGATGACCTCCGTCGCGCGCTGCGCGCCGCAGCCGAGCGCGCCGAAGACGACCCCCGGCACCTCCAGGGCTGTCGGGTCGAAGCCGGCGAGGAAGTCGTCGGTGTACTCGTCGGTGATCAGCCCGCAGGAGATCATCGCGTTCCACTCGCCGATGCTGTGGCCGCCGACGAGGTCCGGGATGATCCCGAGCCGCCGCAGCGCCACATCGAGGATCCGGCCGACCTCAACGCTCGCGACGCCATGCCGGCCGAGCATCCCGGTGTCGTCGAGGGTCGGCTTCGTCAGCCCGAAGTGTTCGCAGACATCGTCGATCCGCGGGGTGAACTTGTCCTCCAAGCCGCAGAACAGGAAAGCGGTCTGCGCCGGGGAGTCCCCACCCGCCCGCGCGGGGGCGAACATCCCTGCCGGGGTGAACCACAGGTCGTTGCGTCCCCGCCAGGGGGTGCCGCGCTCGACGACGGTGCGGGCGAGCGCCAGCCGACGGGCGGTCGGCGCGACCAGGGCCAGCCGCCACGGCCCACCGGTCGGCGGGGTCGCGGCGTCGTCGCGGGCGAGCAGTTCCGCGTCCGGGACGTCGAGCTGGGCCAGCAGGTCAGCCGCGTCGGCCCCGGCGAACAGCAGCACCGGTTCGACGTCCGGACCGACGTCCGGGTCGGCTGCCCGGTCCACCGTGGTCACCGCCGGGGCGGCGAACGTACGGGCCGCCGTCACCGCCGCGGGTGCCGGCGCCTCCTCCAGCACCAGATGGGCGTTGATGCCGCCGAACCCGAAGGCGTTGACCCCCGCTCGGCGGGGACCGCCGCCGGCCGGGGCGTCCCACTCGACGACGGCGCGCACCGGCGCGAACCGGCTGCCCACGAACGCCGGATGCGGCTCGTCGCAGTGCAGCGTGGGCGGCAGGACCCGGTGGTGCAGCGCCAGCGCGGTCTTGATCAGAGCGGCCGCGCCCGCGGCCGGCATCGCGTGACCGATCATGGACTTGACGGAACCGATCCCGATGTCCGCCCGACCCGGCCCGGCCGGTCCGCCCGACGCGGTGCCAAAGATCCGGCTGAGGGTGGCGAGCTCCACAGCGTCGCCGGTGGGGGTGGCCGTGCCGTGCGCCTCGACGAGGCCGATCGCACCCGGCGCCGTCGGGTCGAGCCCGGCATCCGCCCAGGCCCGGCGGACGGCGAGCGTCTGGCCTTCGACGGCCGGGGCCATCAGCGAGGCGGACCGGCCGTCACTGGACGTGCCCGATCCCCGCAGCACCGCGTAGATCCGATCGCCGTCGCGCTCGGCGTCGGCAAGCCGCTTGAGGACGACCATGCCGACGCCCTCGCCGATGAGAATGCCGTCGGCCCGCCGGTCGAAGGGACGGATGATCTCACTCGGGGACAACGCCCGCAGCAGGGTGAAGACGCTCCAGAACGACGCCTCGTGCACGATGTGGGCGCCACCGACGATCATCGCGTCGGTCCGGCCGGACCCGAGGTCACGCATCGCCATGTCGACGGCGATGAGCGATGACGCGCAGGCCCCGTCCACGGTGTAGGCGGGTCCGCGCAGGTCGAGCCGGTTGGCGATGCGGGAGGCGGCGAGGTTCGGCACCAGCCCGATGGACGCCTCGGGGCGCTGCGGTCCGAGCTGGGCGACGAACGCCTCCCGGACCCGTTCGACGGCCTCGGCCGGCAGGTCGGGCAGGATCTCGCGCAGCGTCGTGACAATCTGGCGGGAGGTGCGCACCCGCTGTTCGAGCTTGGCGACCCCGGGACCGACGTAGCCGCCGCGGCCGAGCACCACCCCGACACGCTCGGCGTCCCCCAACCGCTCGGGACCGCCGGCGTCCGTGATCGCCTCGGCGGCGAGCCGCAGGGACAGCAGCTGGTCGGGTTCGGCCCAGTCGACGGCCAGCGGCATGATGCCGAACGCGGCCGGATCGAACGACGCGAACTCCTCGACGAAACCGCCACGCCGGCAGTAGAAGGCGTCGCTGGCACCGCCGGGGCTGCCCACACCGCCGGGTCTGCCCACACCGCCCGGTCCGGCGCCGGGACGGTCACCGCGGGGCAGGTCGGGGCGAAACAGGTCGGGGCGGAAGTAGTCGTCAACGTCGAAACGCTCCGGCGACACCTCCCGGATCGCGTCGACACCCCCGACGATGTTGCCCCAGAAGGTGCCGAGGTCGCCGGCGCCGGGGAACAGCGCCGCCATCCCGACCAGGGCGATGGGTGGGGCGCCGCCCCCGGACGCGGACCGGGATCCCGACGCCGACCGCCCCCCCGGCCCGGCACCGGGCTCAGGCATCGAACGACTCCACCGAGGCGCACATGTAGACGACCTGCGCGGGCGTGCCCGCCGGAGCGGCCAGCTCCCGCAGCAGGGCGGCCACCCCGTCGGCGGGATCGATCAGGCCGATGCCACGGCGCGCGTACTCCCGGGCAAGCTCCGGGGAGACCATCCCACCGCCGGTCACACCGGCCGCACCGGCCACCGCGCCCCCGGTCACCGCGGGGGCCGGTCCGCCGGCCCGTGCCACGAAGTCCCGCGCGGATCCCCAGGGACCCCAGTCGACGCTGACCACCCGGCCGGCGAAGCGGCCCGCACAGGCACCGGCGAGCGTGTCCAGGGCGTCGTTCGCGGCGGCGTAGTCGACCTGGCCGCGGTTGCCGAAGACGCCCGCGACACTCCCGAACAGGACGACGAAGCCGACGTCGTCCCGCAGCGCCGCCAGCAGCGCCCGGGCACCGTCGATCTTCGTTCGGTACACCTGGTCGAACGACTCGGGCGTCTTGTCCCGCAGGAGTCGGTCCGCCAGGATGCCCGCACCGTGCACCACGCCGTCGAGGCGACCGTGGCGGGCGTAGACGTCGGCCACGACCGAGGCAACGGCGGCACCGTCACGCACGTCCATCGCGTGGTAACGCACCGACGAGGCCAGCCGACCAAGGACCTCCAGCGTGGTGCGCACCTCCCGCTCGGCGAGCAACCGGGCCACCTGGGACTCGATCTCGGCCGGCCGGCGGACGCCGGTGGCGACAAGCGCGCGGCGCAGCGCCGGGGCGTCGAGCGCATCCGCCGTCACCGGATCCTCCGGTCCGGTGGGCGGTGGGGTACGCCCGATCAGCTCGATGGCGCAGCCGCTGCGCCGGGCGAGCTCCACGGCGACGGCCGCCGTGATACCCCGCGCGCCACCGGTGAGCAGCACCACCGAGGAGGGACCGAGCTCGGCGGGCAGTTCGCCCGCATAGCCCGCCGCACCCACGTCGCCGACGTCGCCCGCGACGCCCAGCTCCACCGGCCGGATCCGCGGGGTCGCGCGGACCCCGTCACGGTAACCCACCACGGACGGCCCGCCGGGGGTGAGCAGCTCGACGAGCAGGCTCTCGGCGATCCGACGCGGTTCGTCCTTCGGTTCGACGTCGACGAGGCGGACCGCGATGTCGGGAACCTCCCAGGCGATCGTGCGCACCAGGCCGGCGAGGCCCATCCCCGGGGTCAGCTGGATCCCCTCGTCCCCGGCGTCGCCCGGGGCGAGCGCTCCGGTGCCGTGGGGCGACGGGCGACCGAAGCGCCCGCCGTGCCCGGTCGCGACGAGCANCCGCCGGCTGCCGCCGAGGGCCGCGGCCCGCAGTGCCGCGAACGCGGCAGGAAGAACGGCGTGGTCGCCGGCACCGGGATCGATCGAGGCGATCCACACCAGGCCGTCCGCGCCGGCGCCGGCTCGAACCTGACCGACCAGGCCCCGGTCGTCGGCAGCGAGGATGCGGGCCTCGGCACCCGCCTGCTCCAGCAACGTGGCGAGCTCGAGTCCGACCCCGAGACCACCCTCGACGAGAAGGAAGCGGGCCCCGGCCAGCGACCCGGCACGTCCGACCGGCTCCGGGGTCGAGGGCACGGGGACGATCTCCGGTTCGACAACGAACCGCCGTAGCGGGATCGCGGCTGTCGAGCCGGCCCCCCCGGACTTCGCGACTCCGGCGGACCGACCGGGCCCGGTGGGCTCGGCCGGTTCGGTCGCGCCGGCGGCATCCGGATCCACCGACGCGACGATCCAGTCGACGATGCCGCGGACAGTCTTGATCGCCGCCAGCTCCTCGACGNCCTCCTCGCCCAGCTCCCCCGACCCGGCATCCACCAGACCCAGCCGCTGCGCCAGCTCCCCCAGAATCTCCGTCCGCTTGATCGAGTCGATCGACAGGTCGGCCTCAAGATCCAGATCGGGCTCCAGCATCTCCACCGGATAACCCNTCTGTTCCCCGATCACCCCCACCACCGCGGCCGACACCGCGGCCCGGTCCAGCACCACCCGACTCGCGGCAGCCATGTCCGGCGCGTCGTCAGACGCGACCCCCGGCCGCGGCGGCACGAAGCCCGGCACGTCGTCAGACACGACCCCCGGCCGCGGCGGCACGAAGCCCGGCACGTCGTCGGACACGACCCCCGGCCGCGGCCGCACAAGGTCCGCCGGCCGCCCCTCGGGGAGCTGGCCGGGCCGGGCCAGGCCGGTCGGGTCGATGCCCAGGTAGCCCAGTACGACGTCACGTTGCGCCGCGACCAGTTCCCGGGTGGTCCGCAGAAACTCCAGCACCACGGCGTCCNCCGGTCCGTCNCCTCCAAGTTCGGCCAGTCCGGCGGGCCCCGCCGCAGGGTCGTCGGTCGTCTCGCTGTGGTCGGTCACGCCGGCGCGGTCGAACGGGGGAGCCGGCGCCACGGTGTCCTCGACGAACCCGCGCACGCCGACGATCTCGGGCACGGATGCGGCCCCGGGCACGGAGGCGACCCCGGGTGACGTCGTCCGCACCGTCAGCCGGGTCGGCGGCCGCAGCCCACCAGGAAGGAACCGGCCGTCGGGCGTGCGCACATAGGCCCCGTCGATGAGCCAGCCGGGACGGCGCGGCAGGTCCGTCGCGCTGACCACCCGGGCGTCGCGGCCGGTGAACAGCGCGGAGGGGTCGAGCTCGACACCGACGGCGGCGAGCTCGGCGAGGGCCAGCAGCAACCGGCGCAGCCCCGGCTCGCCGGCGACGTCGGTGGCCACCACCCGGTGCGGTCGACCGGCCAGAATTCTGCCGACGAGTTGCGCCAAGACGCGGCCGGGCCCGGCCTCGACGAAGGTCCGCACCCCCGCGGCGTACATCGCCTCGATCTGCTCGACGAACCTGACCGGCGCCGCCACCTGACCGGCGAGCGTCGCCCGCACCTCGTCCGGGCTGCCGGGGTAGGGCCCGGCGGTCGTGTTGGACCAGACCGGCAGGGTCGGCGCCTCGACCTCGACCTCATCGAGCCGGGCGGCCAGCGCCGTCGCCGCTTCCGTCACCACCGGGCTGTGGAAGGCGCACGCGACCGGGATCGGCTTGGCGCTGATGCCGGCCCGGCCGAGAGCCGCCACGGCGGCGGCAACGGCGTCCGTCGGCCCGGAGATCACGCTCTGCCGCGGGGCGTTGTGGTTGGCCACGACGACCCGGCCCGGTCCGGCCTCCCCACCCGTAACGGCCCCGTCGAGCGCGGCGCGGACCTGCTCGACCGACGCGGAGACCGCCGCCATCGTGCCCGGGTCGTCGCCAGCGGCTGCCAGGATCGCCGCGGCACGGGCCTCGCTCAGGCCGATGAGGTCCCGCCGGTCCAGCGCCCCGGCGGCGCACAGCGCGACCAGTTCGCCGTAGGAGTGCCCGGCGACGTGGTCCGGGCGCACCCCGAGGCTGGTCAGCNGGTCGTGGACGGCAAGCCCGGCGAGCCCCAGCGTCGGCTGGGCCGCACGGGTGTCGGTGATCGCGGCCGCCTGGGCGGCCTTCTGCTCCCGGGAGAAGGCCGCCGGCGGGAACATCGTGTCCGCCCACCGGGGGGCGAGGTCCAGCACGGACCGCAGCCGTGGGAAGGCGATGAACAGGTCGGCGAGCATGCCGGGCCGCTGACTGCCCTGACCGGGGAAGAGGAACGCGGTGGCACCCGGATCCGCGTCCTGGTCCCGGACGAACAGACCCGCCCGAGGGTTCGACGTGAACGTGCGCGCCTGGTCGATGGCGGTGGGCAGCGCGTCGAGGTCGTCGGCGACGAACGCGAGCTGGACCGGGCCGCCGCGTTCCGCGCAGACGGTGGAGGCGAGGTCACGCAGGCGGAACGGCCGTCCGGCCGCGTCGTTCGCGACGATCAGCTCGGCCAGCCGGTCCAGCGCCCGGGTGGCCGCCGCCCGGTCGGTGCCGCGGACGACGAACAACTCCGCGGGCCAGCTGTCGAGGCCGTGGGCGGGCTCGGGCCCGCCGTCATAGGCGGACAGCACGACGTGGAAGTTGGTGCCGCCGAATCCGAAGGCCGACACGCCGGCGTGGCGCCGCTCGGCCGGGGCAACCCACGGCTTGGCGACGTCGTCAAAGTAGAACGGGCTGCTCTCGGCGTCCCAATAGGCGTTCGGCGTGTCGATGTGCAGGGTCGGCGGCCGTACCCCGGTCTCGACGGCCTTGGCCATTTTGATCAGACCGGCCAGGCCCGCCGCACACTTCGTGTGCCCGATCTGCGACTTCACCGAACCCACCGCGCACTGGCCCGGCGTCGCACCGTGGTTGGTGAAGACCTCGGTGAGGGTGGCGAGCTCGGTGCGGTCCCCCACGACCGTTCCGGTCGCGTGCGCCTCCAGCAGACCGATCTCGCTGGGCGAGATCCCCGCCCGCCCGTAGGCCCGTTCCAGGGAGAGCACCTGGCCGGCCTTGCGCGGCGCGGTCAGCCCCAGGGCCCGCCCGTCGGAGGAACCGGCGACGGCCCGGATGACGGCGTGGATCCGGTCGCCGTCCCGTTCGGCGTCCGCGAGCCGCTTGAGCACGACGACGGCCNCCCCCTCACCGAGGCTGGTGCCGTCGGCGCCCGCGTCGAAGCTGCGGCACCGACCGCCCGGAGACAGCGCATGGACGGAGGAGAACAGCAGAAAGTCGTGGGCGCCCGCGTGGGTGTCCACGCCGCCGCACAGCACCATGTCCGAGGTGCCCGCGACGAGCTCCTTGCAGGCGGCGTCGAGGGCGGCGAGCGACGACGCGCAGGCCGCGTCCACGGTGAAGTTCACCCCGCCGAGGTCCAGCCGGTTGGCGACCCGGCCAGCGATGACGTTCGCGAGCATGCCCGGAAACGAGTCCTCGTCCAGCTCCGGCAGGAACTCCTCCAGCTCGGCCGGCAGGTCCCCGAGCAGCGCCGGCCACAGGGAGCGGAAGCTGTAGGCACCGGAGAGATCCGTCCCGGCCTCCGTGCCGAAGACCACCGACGTGCGGGAGCGGTCGAACGCCCGACTCTCGCCGGCGGTCTTCTGGCCCACGTCCTTCTGGCCCGCGTCGTACCCGGCGCCGCGCAGCGCGCGGGCGGCGACCTCCAGCGCGAGGAGCTGGCTGGTCTCGATACTGCGCAGCGACTTCGGCGGGATACCGTAGGCCAGCGCGTCGAACGGCACCTGCGGGAGGAAACCGCCCCATCTCGACGGCGTCCTGCGGCCAGCGTCCCTGAGCACCGCGTCCGGGTGGTAGTAGACCTCGGCATCCCAGCGATCGGCCGGGACCTCGCGGATGGCGTCGTTGCCGGCGACGATGTTCGCCCAGAAGCTGGCCAGGTCCGGGGCGTCCGGGAAGATCGCGGACATCCCGACGATCGCGATGTCGAGCGGCCGGGCGGCCGGGCGGCCGGGCGCCGCGCTCCTGTCGGCGGGCCGCGGCTCGGCGGAGCGCAGCTCGGCGGAGCGGGCGGCGAGCCCGGCCGTGGCCTGCGCGGTGACCTCGTCATGCAGCTCGGCGATGCTCGTCCGCCGCGAACGCAGGGCGGCGACCTGTCCGATCATGTACATGCCGTCCCGGGCCTGGGTCGCGGGATCGACCGTGACGACCTCGCTGCCCTCACGGCGCAGGCCCTTGCTCGCGACCCGCAGCCGGCCGAGGTTGAGCGCCTCGAGCTCCTCCCACATCTGCTGGCGGGAGTTGCCGGCGGCGATCAGCTCACGGCGACGGCCCAGAAAGGTGTGGACGTACGCGGACTCCACGCACCGGGTGGCATGACCGGGAGAGGTCTCGAGCAGCACGGTGCGCTCGCAGTCGAGAGCGGCCTGCTGGAAACCCGGCAGGATCGCCCCGGACGCGACGGCCTCGGCGGTGAACAGGTACGCGGTGCCCATCAGCACGCCGACGCTCGCGCCCCGCTCGGCGAGCGGCCCGGCCGCCGCGGCGACCATCGCAGCGGAACGGGCGTCATGCACGCCCCCGGCGAACAGCAGATGCAGGCCCGCGAAGAAGTCCGGACCGGCCTGATCGGTCGTGCCGAACTCCAGCAGGCCGGCGATCTGCGCCTCCCACAGCGGGAAGCTCGCCCGCGGCCCGACGTGCCCGCCGCATTCACGCCCCTCGAAGACGAACTTGCGCGCGCCGTCGGCCAGGAAACGGTTCAGCAGCCCCGGGGACGGGACATGCAGGAACGTGTCGATGCCGGCGGCCTCCAGCGGGGCCGCCTGTGCCGGGCGACCTCCGGCGACGATCGCGCAGGCAGGACGCACGTCATGCACGGCGGCGAGTTGGGCGGCCCGCAGCGGCGCCGGGGCGAACCCGAGGACCCCGACCCCCCAGGGCGCGTCCCCGAGCAGGTCCGCGGTCTCCTCCAGCAGGGCGCGGCTGTCCTCGCCGCTCATCAGCGCCAGGGCGAGGAAAGGCAGCCCGCCCTCGTCGGCGACGGCATGAGCGAACGCCGCCCGGTCGCTGACCCGCGTCATCGGTCCCTGCGCGACCGGGTGGCGCAGGCCGCGGGCAGCGGCGAAGGGCGCACCGGGGGCGAGGGGACGGGTACGGGCGGCGGCAGCGATGCCCTCGCGGATGCCCTGACGCACGGCCCGTACGACACCGCCCGCGGTCACGTGGCGGTCGGCGAGATCGGCGGCGAACGCTCCGTCCTGGCCGACCGGGAGAAACTGGTTACGCAGATCACGCGCACCCAGCCGGAACGGGATCGCCGTGGCAGCGCCGGCCATGGCGGCGCCCGTCATGGCGGCGACGGGCAGATCGGGGCGGGNGTACACCCGGNAGCCGGCGAGGAGGGTGGTCTCGCTGCCGTCCATCGCGCGGATCGCCGCCGCGACCTGTGCCGGCAGCTCCATCTCACGCACCAGGGCGAGCTGGGAGTCCAGGACCACACCGGCCGCGCCGCCGGCCACCGCGGCCGCCGCGGTGGCCGGACCGATCCCGCCAGCGGCAAACACGGGCAGCGGCGCGCCCTCGGTGGTGACGAACGCCTGCGCGAGCAGATGTTGCAGGAGGGTGAAGGTGGTGAGGTCGCCCACAGGCCCCCCGGACTCGTTGCCTCGCGCGATCAGTCCCTCGACCCCCGCCGCCACCGCGTCGCGCGCCTGCGCAACCGAGGTGACCTCCGCCCAGACCCGGCGCCGCGCCTCTCCACGCGGCCCGCTCGTCCGCCACCGGCTCGTCAGCGCGCCGATGTCCCAGCGGCTCCCCGGGCCCGGCCCGGCATCCGCCCACGCGACGGGGCCGGATCGGGGATCCGGACCGGATCGGGCGACGAGTACGACGGTCCCGACGCTCGCGGGCAGCTCGTCGGGATCGAGGGGGCAGCCGGGGGCAGCCCGCACCCCGAACCGGCCCGGCGCCCACCGCGCGGCGTCCCGCAGCGCATCACGCGCCGGTCCGGCCAGCAGCCCGAGATCCAGCACCCCGAGCCCTCCGGCCCGCTGCACCGCGGCGACCAGGGACGCGGACGGTTCGGCGAACGGCGTGATCACCACGACCAGCTCGCGGGCGTCGAGCGGATCGCGGTCGGCGGGATTGGCCGGCGAGGCCACGGGTGACGCGCTGGGTGCAGTGGTCATCGGCTGGTCCTCCCGACCGGTCCCCGCCTGAGGCAGGGCGCTGAGGGGGCAGAGGCTGAGGGAGCTGTGCTGGTCCGCATGGGCGGGCAATCGCTGGTCCGGATGGGCGGGTAATCGCTGGTCCGCGTGGGCGGGCACCTCAAGGGCAGGCGGGCAGCCGGCAGACCCGTGGCCGGCAGCGCGTCCGCTGCCGCACGATCGTCGCGGCGGCGCATCGAGGCCATGGAACTCACCCACCGAACCAGCATGATCGACTTGTTTCGGACGACAGGACCGCCCGCACCATCCAGACCTCCTGGTCAGTGCCGTCGGGACGGCAGACATCCGGGAAGCCGCATCCGCCCTGAGTATGCGAAAAACGAACCAACCCCCAACAGGCTGTCGCGGAACTGGTGTCCCCCGGTCCCACGGCGGCCGCATCCGATTAGCCGACACGGGATTGCCAACGTGCGCGGAATACTAGCCGGCTCGGTTGGGATCATTGCGCGGTGCCGGACCACAGCGGTGATCGTGGGCCCATCGGACCACTGGCGCGGTCGCCGTGACCAGGTTCGGACGACATCCAGTCGCCGGCTCGCCCACCGCCGGACATCGATGACGATGTCGCGGATCGGGATTACACAGAGCCCGCAGGGGTGTGCACCGGGCGACGTCATCAATCGCTGCGGCCATCGATGGAGGTTACGAATGAGTATCACGCAGGTCGCTATCCCGGTCGCCGGTCGCGGCGGTTTCTCTTCAGAATCGATCATCTAATGCGGCGATGAACAGATGTGGCTACTTTCCGGCAACACACGCCCGCACGCGCAGGGCCTGGAGAAATCGGATGCGAGGACGACGCCCCGGGAGGTATGGAACCACGGGCGGACACCGTCCTGAAAATCGATCGTGGTCGCCGCCGGCCGGGTCAGGCGCTGACGGACGGAGACTGACTCCTTCAGACCCCATGCGGACCAGAAGGGACATCGGCCAACCTAGTCACAGCGCGCCGTCGATCGCAAGCTTATCCGATCAACTTTCCGGCAACGACCTCAATAGGGATGCCAATGGCAACATTTCAGCCACAATAAGCGACAGTCGTCGCGGGGCGTGCAGGACATGACCCTCGGGACCGGTCAGGCGAGGCCAGATCGATTACCACGGACCGGCTTTGTCACCCGGGTGGGATCATCGGCACGCGGCCGTCGGCACCGGGAACGGACACGCAGGGTGTCCGTTCCCGCCACTGCTCGATCATCGGGACCGGCCTCTCGCCTCATCCCTTCGCGCCGAAATGCCGGCGGCCCCGATGGAGAGGTCGATCATGATCGCCGTCATCGGAGGATCAGGTGCCGGCGACCGCGTCCCGCGCGGTGGCGCACCGGGGTTCGCGGCTCGAATCTGAGGTCGTAGATCATCGGCACCGCCGCGGATCCCACGGATCCCACCGATCGAACATCCACGGCAGCGGCCTCATGACCTTATGACGTCACAGTTTCAGGGCCGCGGGTTGCCGGGGGCCGCGAACGCGCTCGTCTCCCGCTGCCACGCGATCGCCAGCTGGGTCCGGTTCGTGCACCCCGTCGCCACGAGCGCATGGGTGAGATGGTGCTTGACCGTGTCGATGCTGATGCACAGCGCCTCGGCGACCTGGCGGTTGGAACGGCCTTCGGCGACGAGACGGACGACGTCGCGCTCGCGCGCCGACAGCTTGCCCGCGACCGACGGGCCCGGGTCCGCCCGGATGTAGAAACGCAGGAGATTACCGAGATGCCGCCCGAGAACTGCCCCGACGGCGCGGTCCCGCGGTCCGAACGCGCCCGGCCGAGAATCCAGCAGGGACACCACGGCGCCCACGTTCGACGGACCGAACAGGCGGATGAGCAGCTTCGCGTGGATGCCGTGTGCCCGCAGAAACCGCTCCAGGCGCATCCGCACCTCCGGGCGTTCCGGGACGCCGAGATCGTCAAGGGTGGCGAGCCCCCGCTCGCGGACCGAACGCAGGCTGTCCGGATTGCTGAGGGCCTCCAGCTCCCGGTAACGCTCCAGGTAGGGGCCCGCGAGTCGAAGCGCCAGCCCGCGACCGGTGGGCCGGGCGTCCTGGAAGGCGGTCTCGAGCGAGGAGCCCAGGAAGAAGGCGGAATGCCGGTAACCGAGATGCCGGGCCATGCCGTCCAGGGCGAGCTCGCGGAAGGATGCCAGCGACGACGCCCGCTCGCAGTCCTCCACCACGCGCAGGATGCCGCGCAGCTCGGCCGCGCCGAGAGCCAGGTCCCGCGGCATCGGCGCGGTACGCGCCACCGGAGCGGACCGGACGGGCGGGCCACCGGCCGGGACCGCGCGGCCGGTGGCGCTCGGCACGTCGCCGCGGCCCATCGGCGAGCCGCCCATCGGCACGCCGCTCCCCGGCGGGCCGGAGCGCTGGTGCAGCGGTCGCCCCGCACCGGCGCCGGTGGCGGCGGAATGCCGGGTGGCCGGCGAGCGGTGCGGCGGGGNCAGCGGNGCGGGNGAGCTCGCGGAGACACGCCTCGCGACCCGGCCCGCCGCAGCGGCCTCGGCGGATGTGTCGACGGTCACGCCAATTCGCGGCCGATGTAGTGCGTCCTCACCGATAACATCATGCGGGCGGGAAACTCGGTCGGTCACACGTGCCTCCGGGGGGGGTCAGAACTCAGAACCGACGCCAGGCCTCGTCCGCTAGGGACGATGCCGCCAGGTTGATTTCCGGCGAAGTTGGACAGGTTCGGCAAGCGTAGGGCCCACCTCCCTCGCTACGCCAGCAGTCGCCCACGCCCCCCCGATCACACTCACCCCGCATCTTCGGCTCAGCCGGGGAAAACGCGACCTTAACGCACGTAAACGTTTGGGATGACGGCGTCCGGCGGCCCCCCGGCAGTGGCTCGAGGTGATTTTTCCCTCCCGCTGGCACCGCCCGTCGGGGCTACCTCACAAGTACGAGATTGGCTCCCCCGGCCTCGATCGCGGCCGCGAAAGAAGCCGGAAAACGTCCTCCGGCGCGGGTGAGCCCTGGATCCCGACCGACATCGACAGCATGAACATTGGTCACGCAGG
Organism: Frankia sp. Allo2; assembly: GCF_000733325.1. Taxonomy (NCBI): domain Bacteria; kingdom Bacillati; phylum Actinomycetota; class Actinomycetes; order Frankiales; family Frankiaceae; genus Frankia; species Frankia sp. Allo2. The sequence continues at coordinate 41,258 of NZ_JPHT01000008.1, read as the reverse complement.
GTATCCACGGCGGCAGTGCACGGTTTCGCCAGCGGTCCGCGGCCCGCCCCGGAGGGGTGGAGTTCTCCGCTCCCCGCACGGACCACCCATCCCATGGTGCCGCTCCACGACGACGACACATCGAGCGCGGACACCATCGAGCGCGGCCGGGGCGCGATGTGGCCATGCACCGATCATCGACCGGCCGAAGCCACAGGTCGAAGCCACAGCAGGAGACCAAAGCCACGGTAGGAGAGAGGCGGAGGTACGAAGGCGATGACCTTGGGGCGGTCGGTCTTCCTGGTCGTGGTGGGTGCCATCCTGCGCTACGCGCTCACCTGGCACACCACCGGAGTGGATCTCCAGGTTCTGGGTCTGATCCTGATGATCACGGGGATCGTGACATCGATGATCTGCCTGCTCCGCGCCTTCCTGCCGGCACCGGCACGGGCCACCGCACGTACCCGCGGAGCGGGGCGGACACCGATCGGGCCTGGTCCCGGCCCGATCGGGCGGCGCATCGAACGAACGGCGGCGTTCGGCACATACCGGTACGGCCCACCGCAGCCCGGGTCCAACAGGATCCAGAGGGATGCCGGCTACCTCGATGCCGGTCACACGGGCCCCGGTCACACGGAGAGCGACCGCACCGATGCCGGCTATGCGGACGCAGTGGACGACGGACCCGGCTCGGGGGGAGGGTACCCACCCCCGTGCCCGCCGCGATTCACTGAATCACCGTCATCCTGATCGCGGCGCCCCGACCACCGGACCGTTGACCTCCCACCTAAAATTTATTTTTACGATAAACGGTATGACTATTTACAATAGACGCAATTCGCGCGCGCGATGTACAGCGTCGCGACGCCGTGGCACGTCGAGCTTGCGGTAGATGCTCTTCAGGTGCGTCTTCACCGTGTTCACGGAGACGAAGAGCTCGGCGGCGATCTCGGTGGTCGTCAACATCGTCGGCAGATAGCTGAGGACCGCGAGTTCCCGGTCGCTGAGCCGGCCACCCGCACCGGGTCCCCGCCCGTCCCTGGAACCGGGTGAGCGCTCACGCGCCCCCGGCTGCCCTAGGGAGATCGGACTTGTTCCCGTCCCAAGGCCGTAGCCCGCCGGACCGGAGGGGCCGGAGGGGCCGGAGGGGCCGGAGGGGCCGGAGGGGCCGCGCGGGACGTCGGCCCCCTGCCTGTCACGGTCAGGCGGCGCCGAGCGCGCCGCGGGGGTCATGAGGGCCGGACGTGCCATTCGCCCGCTCATGACGGATCGACGTGGGGTGGCCGGCCACGCGGGCGCGGGCACCGCCACCTCTCCGCTCGGCATCCCCCCGCTCGGCGNCCCCCCGTTCGGCACCTCCAGGCCGGCCGCCCCCAGAGGCGGCACCCCCAGAGGCGGCACCCCCGCCCCGGATACGGCCATGACCGGTCCGCCGTCGGTCGGCGTCCGCGGGTTCACCGCGGCGGCGGACTCCGTCGTGGCCATGGCCCGCAAAGTCGACACGAAGAACGGATGTGCGGCGGAGAGGCCGGGATGGGCATCCAAGATCGCCAACGGTTCGCCGCCGAATTCGAGGAACGGGCCAGCGAGTCCCTCGTCCTCGGCGAGCGCGAGGGCACGCGCCAGCAGGTCGGTGGCCCGCGCATGGTCATCACGCCGCGCGGCCGCCACCGCTGCCACCACACATGCCGACACCACCGAACCGCCTCCGCCACCGTCCGCCCGCAGCAGAGCCGCCACCGCGTGCTCCGCTCCCTCTAGATCAGCGCACGCGAGGTTCGCCCGGGCCGCCGCGAGCGCGAGAGCATGGTCCGGCCGGCGGGTGTCGGCCAGCTGGCCCAGCAGCTGCCGGGCAGCCTGGGCGTTCCCGACGGCGATCAGCAGGTCGGTCTCGGCGGCGCGCCACAGCGACAGACACAGCGGCGGTCCGGCCGGCCGTCCTCGCGACGCCAGGAGACGGCGGGCAGCCCGCACATCGTCCGCCTCCCCACGCCGGCATCGCGCCCTCGCCTCCAGCACGACGATCAGATCGAGCAGGTAGGGAGGATGCGCCGGGGTGAAGGCCATCCGCGCGAGGTCGAGATGGTGCGTGACACGCACGTCGTCGACCCGGGCTGCCGCCACCATCGCATGGGCGAGATGCGCCTCGACCAGGCCTGCCGGCATGTCGGTCCGACCATCCGAGGATGCGGGGACGGCCGTGGGATCGACCGGGCTGGCAGTGATCACAGCGGCGGTGGCGACCGCCGCTGCCGCGCTGGACTCGGCCTGCCGCAACCGACCCCGTAGCACGTAGGCGAGAGCCATCGCCCCGGACGCCGATGCCTCGACCGTCCGCAGACCGGTATCCCGGGCCGCCGTCATCGCCTCCCGCAACGCCTCCAGCGCCAGGTCGGGACGGCCGAGCCAGAGCTCCGCCCGCCCGCGCGCACACCAGGCCACGGCTGCCGCGATCCTGTCGGAACCATCCACGCCCCCATCCACGCCACCACCGGTCGATCGCGCGACGATCCCGGCCGGGCGGTCCGGCGGGGCCCCACCGACGACGGAGCCGGGGCGGGCCACGTCTCCCCCGACGTGATCACGTCGAACACCGCCCGGCTCCCGTCCGGGACCTTCGGCGCCCCCGACGGGGCCGGCGGGCAGGAACCGGGGATCTCCCGGCGGCCGCATGTCGGCGGGCGGTCGTGGCCGGCCCTTCCCCNCAGCCTCCNCCCGCCCCGTCACACCGGCAACCACCGGACCAACCGGCTGCGGCACGGCGCCCGGCCTGCCCGGGGACCGTAGCAACCGGCGGGTGATGCTCAGCATCTCCTCGCACGCCCCGGCGAGCTCCGCCCGGCGCAGGTCGACGAGATCGGCCCGGACCGCGAGCGCGCGACGACGGGACACGACCGCCGCGGCGATGCTCCCCCGGGCCACCTGCAGGTATCTGGTGGCCGCCCCCACCTGTCCCCGGCCCAGCCGGCCCACGGCGGCGACCAGTGCGCACTCCGGCGACCACGAGGCCGGGGAGTCCGGCATCCCCGTCATGATCGGGCTGAACCCCGCGACGCCGCCATGCAGGGCGTCCACCATCTCGGTCCCATCGACGAGCAGGCAGGCCGCGTACCACCAATCCCCGGCATGCGCGGCGTGATGTACCGCGTCCGTCGTCCGACGGTGNGCGGCGAACCAGATCGCGGCTCGCAAGTGGAGCTCAGCGGTGTCCTCGTCGCCGTCCGCGGCCAACGCGGAACGCAGCACCGCGGCAAGCAGCCGGTGAAAGCGGAACCATCCGCCGTCGTGGTCGAGCTCGACCACGAAGCCGTCGGCATGCGCGAGTGCCGCCAGAACTTCCTTCCCGCTCACCCGTGCGCCCACCGTGGGTGCCGGCGCGGCACGCGAGCCGGTAGCCGCCGCCAGGACGCCCGCGTCCATCCGCTCGGCCGCGACGGCGTCCGCCAGCGGCCCGGTCATGCGCTCCAGGACACTGGTCCGCAGGAGGAAGCGGCGTACCGGCGACGGCTTACCGGCTAGCACCTCGGCCCGCAGGAAATCGGCGATCGCGGGATGGCCGGCCACGGCGCCGGAGAAACCAGCCGTGTCACCGAGGCCACCGGACGGGGATGCGACGGCCGCTTCCCACCGCCCATCCGCCCCCGGCAGTGGTCGTCGTTCCCGTGCGGCGAGCGCCCCGGCCGCCAGCCGCAGCCCGGCCGCCCAGCCCTCGGTGACGTGCACGAGACCGCTCACCGTCGCGGGCGACGCCGTGATCTCCTGCCGGCCCGTGATCTCCTGCCGGCCCAGGAGCGCGGCGGCCTCCGCCCGGGTGAAGGCGAGATCTGCCGGACCGATCTCGGTGATCCACCCGGCGGCCCGCAGCCGGTGCAGCGCCACGGGCACCATCCGGCCCATCAGAATGATCCGGGCCCGATCCGCGGCCCCGTCGATCAGCAGTTCGAGGCCGTCGAGGTCCGAACGCCGGGTGATCAGATGCACGTCGTCGAGGATCAGTATGAAGGACGTCGGGAGGTCGGCGAGGATGTTGGCGAGCCGTCGGTAACGCCGATCATAAAGATCGTCGGCCGCGGGACCGTACCGGNTCCCAAAGCCCTCACCGGCCGGGAGCAGACCGTGTCGTCCCAGCCCGTGCAGCAGCTGCGGCCACAGTGGGAGGCCCGGCCCCCCGCCACGCGGGCCGGGGACGACCGCCGGATCGACCCGCACCCACACGATCGGCGTCTCCCCCCGCCGGGCCGCGGCCCAGGCCGCGACCAGCACCGTCTTGCCCGAGCCGGCCGGAGCCCGCACCACCGTGAGGGGCAGGACGGTGGCGGCGTCGAGTGCGTCGAGCAGCCGTGGTCGATCGACATGACCCGGCGGGGCCGGCGGGGGGNCGAACCGGNTCAGGAGCAGCGGCAGGCTTTCGGGACCGTCCGCGGGATCCTCCTCCCCGGGACGGGGAGCGGCATCCTCCGGGCGGAGGGGCCGTCGACCCTCAAATGCGGCGGGACGGGACCGGACGGAACCGGACATCGGTGACTGTTCGTCGAGCATCCGCACCACCCCCAGCGACAAACTCGCGCTAGGTAGTGGTACGCCTACTCAGACGACCGGGCAACCGGGCAACCGGTCCGCACCGCCCGCCGTCGAGGGACACCCCGCCCCGGGACCCGGCCCTCAGGCCGCGCAGTCCGAACAGACGACGTGACGGACGTCTGCGAGCTGGCTGCGGTGCTGCACCAGGAAGCATCGAGTGCAGGTGAACTCGTCGGCCTGCCGGGGAAGTACCCGCAGCGACAGTTCCTCGTCGCGCACCTCCGCATCCGGAAGGTCCAGCTCGGCCTCGAGGGCGTCCATGTCGTCCCCCAGGTCCGCCGCCGCACCGGCGCGCTGCGCCTTGAGCGTCTCCAGGCTCTGTTCCTGGAGCTCGTCCTCCTCGACATCCGTGCTTCGCCGAGCGTCGAAGTCACGAGCCATGCGTCTCCTTCCTTTCCCTGCCGTCGTTCACCCAATGGGTATGCCAACCCATCGGTCTTGGGTTCGACCGAGCGTGAGGAGCCATGAAACACTGCACCTCAGGACATCGGCTGGTTACAGTACGCAGTGACCCCAAAGATTGAGGTGACGCGATGCCCTGTGTCCGCATTTCCGGGTGCCTCCACCACATCCAAGGGTCCCGGCCGGAACGCGGATCTCCAGAGCCGAGCGAAGGATACGGGGCGGANCCGCGTCAGGCCAGGCAGCGCCNGGCNGGCGNGGTGTCNCTCCCGCCACAGCCATGATCAAACATCACGACTCCGGTGGACCGCCCGCATCTCGATCGATGCGGCACCGTACACCACCTGGACGCCGCGCCGTCATCGGATGGTCGGAAAGGGCCACGCAAGCCTGGGGGCCGACCGGCCGGATCTAGAGATACAGACCCGTCAGGCCGTCGTCCAACCGCTCCGCCGCGACGGCGTGCACGTCCCGCTCCCGCAGCAGAACGTAGGTGGTCGAGTGCAGCTCCACCTCGGCCCGGTCCTCGGGGTCGAACAACACCCGATCGCCAACCTGGATGGTCCGCACGGCCGNCCCCNCCGCGACGACGTCCGCCCAGGACAGGCGCTTCCCCATATGCGCGGTCGGGGGGATGACGATGCCCGCCTTCGACCGCCGGTCCACGGAATCCTCACGCGGCTCGACCAGCACGCGGTCGTGCAGGAGCCTGATTGGCAGCGCGCCGGACTGCATGACACCCGATTGCGTGCCCACCCCAGCCGCGCCGACCCCGTTGACACCGCCGGACACAACGTTCACAGGGTCGGACACTACCCGCCTTCCAATCACCGGTGACACCCCAGGCGGCATTTCACGACCGCCCGATCGACCGACCACGTCCGCCGGCCGAGACTTTCCACGCCTCCCGGCCGGCATCCACGCACCCCACACCTCCTCACCGGAGGGGCCAGCCCGGCCGTCCTGATTCCCCGCCAACGTTCCGCCCGGGAATGCCCTCGGGTGACGGGACGCGACGAAGAACGCGATACCCCCACTTCGCCTTATCGGAGCAGAGCCAGCCGAACCTCCCCGGATGGGGAATGGTCTCCCAACGCGGTATAAGCTGCCGCCCATCGCCGCCCGGGCTGGCGCTGACGGGGGCGAGCCGGTCACCCCTCGATCGTCCGTTGGCGCCCAGGTAACCGTCGGCACGTAACGAACCTCAGGGATGGGGCACGATCATGGCACTGCGTATCAGCGTCGACCTCGATGGGCTACGGTGGGCCGATCTGTTCCGCTTCGTCGATCTCGCCCGCAGCGGCGGCATCAGCGCGGAGGACCAGGTTGACGTCATCACCTACGGCAGTGACCCGATGTCGGTCAGCCTGTCGGCCCGCATCTACCCGGCATCCGAGGGGTTCCTCTCCACGGAGCAGCCGGACACCTCCGGCGACAGCATGCGCGGCGCCCCGCTCTCGATCAGCCCCGGGGCCGGCAGTCCCAACGGCTCGGGGTTCGCCTACGACGGTCCCACCGACCGCGCGGCCTCGGCCAACGGTGCCCACTACCCGGCGTTCGACAACGCCGCGGACCGTGCGGTCCCGCAGAGCAGCAACGGCCTGCCGTCCTCCTACGGACCCGGGTACGACGGACCCGCCGAGCGGGGCGCTCAGGCGGCGGGGGGTGGGCACTATCCCGCGTTCGACGGCCAGCCCGACCGCATGCCGCCGGGTGCCGGCGGGCAGTTCGCGGGTTTCGAGCCGTTCGACCGGTCCGCGCCGGGCAAGGAGCCCGGAGGTGCCCCCGGGCAGGTCGAAAGTCCCTACATCGAGGAGTTCGCCAGGCTTCAGGAGGGTCTGATGCGGCAGGTCCGCCGCACGGACGAGGTCCGGCCGGACCGGTCCTGATCTGCGATCAGCGCCTCCCCGCGGCCACGCCGTCCGGACTCCGGCTCGGCATGACCATGCGGCCCGTCCCGGCGAACCCACTTCCCGCCCTCACCGCACGTAAGGGAGAGGGAACCATCAGCGGCGTCTGGCACCGCGAGTCAGAAACGGAACGTGAGTCANCGGTGACGGTGAACCCGAACGGGCTACACCCTTCGTGCCCGCTGGCCCGCTATGGTGCATGCTGCCGGTGATGGAGGATCCGCGCCTTGCTGACGTCGAGCAGTATCACGGGCGACTGCGCTCGGAGCTCGACGTCATCGCCCGTGGGCCGGTCCTGGTCGGCCCGAAGATCGTCGAGCATATTCACTCGCTGATCACCCTCATCGACCTTCATCAGCCGAATGAGTTCGACCTCTGCCTGAGCTGCGACCGTCTCTGGCCCTGCGCGTCGATCATCGCGATCACCGGCATGTCGCCGGGCGCCGCACCGGACAGCCGGGCGGTTGACGAGGCCAGGATGTTCCCTCCGGCTCGCCCCGCGGCCAGACCGCCCGCACCGCAGTCACCCCCGCCACCACAGTCACCCCCGCCACCACAGTCCCCCCCGCCACCACAGTCACCCCCGCCACCACAGTCACCGGTCAGGCCGCCTGTCCCGGTTCCTGGACAGTTCCCCGAGCCGATGCCCGGGGCGGCTGCCCACCTGCCCATGGGGTCCCCGGCAGACTCCGACCACCCGCCGTCCGGCGGATACTCCGACCGTTCGGGCTACCCGCCCCCGGCTGCCCATCCCGCCCAGCGGGGTGCTCCGCGGCCAACCGGTGCCCGGCCACGACTGCCCGGCGGGCGGCAACATGCTCCCAACGGATACTCCTCGGACCGGTATCCGACGGGCGGGTACCCCACGGACCGGGACCGGTCCGCCGCGGACGGCTACCCGCCGGCCGTAAACCCGTCGGTGGCCCGGGACGATGTCGTCGTGCCGTCATCCCGGCCCGCTCCCTCGATCTCCGGTCCGGTCGAGATGGCCACGGCCAGGGTCGAGACGCCGCGCTCGATGACCGGCACCGGAACCGGNCCAGGCGGCCCGTCGGACCCCGGTCCCGCGCTGCCGGGGCCCGGACGCCACCAGGGCCGGCCATCACCCCAGCCGGGGCCGACGCCGCCGGAATCCACCCGGTCGGGATCCATGCAGCCGGGATCCACACACCGCGGACAGCCCGACCGCGGACGGCCGGGCCCGGCCGAGTCCCCGGGACGCCCCGCGGGGAACGGGGCGAGAGCCTGGGCAGACCGTCCCCGAGCACCGCAGCGGCGCGCGGAACCGGGTGGGCAGCCGACGAGGGACCAGCCCGGCCCACGGCCCATCGGCCGTCCCGACCACCCCGGGCCGGCCTTCGATCGGAACCCGACCCCGCCCGACGGGCGCGCCCCGGACGGAACCGGTGGTGTACCGCATGGCTACGGTAGCCGGTACGCGCAACCTGGGATCGACCCGCCGAACTCGTCACACCCCGGTCGGGCTGCCATGCCGCGAACAGCCGCGCGAGCGGATGCGGATGCGGACATGGTGCCGTCCCCCCGCAGCGATCTGTCGGCGGCGGCGGCCCGCATCGACCAGACCGCGGTCGACGAGGTCACGCGGGCCTGGATGGCTCGCCGCGAGTCGGTGCTGGACGGCATCGACGTCATCTGACGCCATCCCCGACGTGGTCACCCGCCCGGCCGTCCCAGCGGGGCAGGCCGACCCGCCCCGCTGGGACGGCCTGCCACCCCGGCCCGGCACCCCGGCGGGGGAAGCGCCGATGCCGTCCTCGGCGCGTCGCGTCGCCCGGACGTCCCGGTCGCGGTATCCAGATGCGTCGCGTGGCCGTTGCCCGGCTCGACGACCACAGAGGGTCAGGTTTGGGGGGGCGGTCATGGTGGCAGTAACGCGACGCGGCAGACCCCCGCACCGGAACGACGACCGTGACTGACAACCCCCCGGAAGGTGAGGCGTGGCCGAAGCTCTCAGCGCNCGCTTCGNCCTGCCCGCCGATCCCCGCGCCGCCAGCCGAGCCCGCCGGCTGGTCACCGAGCTGCTCGCCGCTTGGGGCCGCCCGGAGACCGTCGAGGTCGCGCAGCTACTCGTCAGTGAGGTCGTGACGAACGCGGTGCGCTTCGTCGGCGCCCGCGCCGCCCTGTGCCTCACACTGTCCCTGCGCGACGACCGGATCCGCATCGCGGTCGACGACGGAAGCTCGCTGTGGCCGGTGCTGAAGCCCGCCCACGACGACGACGAGTCGGGCCGGGGCCTGCATCTGGTCGCCGCGCTGGCAATGCAGTGGGGTGTCGTCGAGGTACCGGACACCCGGGGGTCAGGCAAGCAGGTCTGGTTCGACCTGCCACGCCAACAGGATCCGATCGAGGCGGTCTGCGGCTCCTGACCAGGGCCGCCGACCGATTCCTCCCGAAGCGTCGTCGCGCGACTTCCGGTGGCCAGGTTGGCAATGAGACTGCTTCAGCTGCTGTTCAGCCAAGCCGCATACCGTCAAGCCGCGTACCGTGACGTACGTCTCCTCTGCATCACGACCGTGATCGCGCCTGTCGATCCTACGGGGGTAGTCATCGAGACTCCGGTCCTGCTCGGCGCTGTCAGCGCCGAGAGCGCCGCCGCGCCCGCGCCCCCGCTTCCACCGCCGGTGGTGCTGACCCGGCAGCTACTACGACGCCCCGGTGCCCACCCGGACGACAACTCCGACGACGTGGCTGCAACGACACCGAGCTCTACAACGAAACCGAGCTCTACAACGACACCGAGGGGCGAGCTCGTCGCATCCCCGGCCGGTGACGTCCACGTCTTCGCCGAACCGCTCGCGCTCCGTCTCGGACCGGTTCGATCGTCCCGGTCCCGGCGGCGCAACGTCCTGCTCGCCGGCGTGCTCGCCGTGCCCCTCACCATCCTGGCCGTGCGCTTCCGCGGCGACATGGCCTCACGGCTGGCCGGCGTTCCCACGCCCCGCTGGCACTGGCTCGTCATCTGCGCGCTCTCCTCGGTCCTGTTCTACTTCGCCAACGGCCTGTCCACGCGGGCGGCCAGCGGCCTGCGGATCGAGCTACGCACCGTGACCGGCCTGCAGGTCGCGGCAGCGGCGGCGAACCGGATCGTGCCCGCGGGTCTCGGGGCCATCGCGATCCATCTGCGTTTCCTGGAACGGCGCGGGATGACGCGTCCCGCGGCCCTGGCGGCCATCACGTCGATCAAGGTGGCCGGCGGGGTGGCGCACCTCGGGGGCATCGTCCTGGTCGCCGGCACCCTCAGCGACTCGGGCATCGGGGCTGCCGTGGCCAACCCGCTGCGGTCCACTGTCCAGGGGCTCGGGCCGGGGCCGTTCGTGCTCGGCTGTGGGGCGGTCTGCGCGCTCGTGACGGGCACCGTGGCCCATCCACGGATCCGGTCGAAGGCCCGGCCGGCGGTGCGGGCCTTCGACACCCATCTGAAGATCCTCGCCCGTTCCCCGTGCCGGGCTCTGCTGCTGCTGCTGTCCCAAACAGGGACACGCTTCTTCCAGATCCTCGCGCTCGCCTGCACGGTCTGGGCATTCGGCACCAGCATGACGTTGCTGTCCGTTGCCGCGGTCTACCTCANCGGCTCGATGGTAGCCGGCGCGGCGCCGACAGCCGGCGGCATCGGCGCGATCGAACCGGCACTGGCCTTCGGGCTCGCGGCCGCGGGCGGTACGGCGGCGTCCATGTTCACCGCGGTCCTCGTCTACCGCCTGATCAGCTTCTGGCTGCCGGTGCTGCCGGGGATCCTCATGCTGGCCTGGCTGCGCCGCACCGGCGACCTGTAGGCGGGGGCAGGGAGTCGGCGCGACCGGCCCGGGAGCGGCCCAGGCGGGCGGGCGGGCCGCTCACCCGCGCCGGGACGACCGGCGACGACGGCGATGACGGATCCCACCCACCAGGAGCAGCACACCTCCACCCACGAGAACGACCCGCTCCCAGCGCACCACCCGGACCACGGTGGCGCCGCCAGAGGGGCCGGGCNCCGCCCTGCCGTCCAGCGCNCCCCCGGTCAGCGTGCCCGCANCCCCCCGCCGGTCCACGCCATCGGCTCCGACGCCGGCTTCCAGTTCGGGAAGCGCCGGCCCCGGGCCGATCCCGAGGGCCGGACCGTACCTGTGGCGCAGTTCGGCGGTCTTCACCCGCAGCTGCATCTGGGCCCGCTCGGCGACGCGGCGCGGGCTGACGATCTCCGTGATGGAATCGATCGTCTCCGCCAGTTCGGCGCGGGTCTCTTCGATCTGTTGCTGGATCACGGCCGGGTCCTGCGGCACCGATGTCGCCCTCTCGTCCGTTGCGAATGGCGGACGCGCTCCCGCGGCTGGCGTCGATCGGCGTCGATGGACGCCACGGACATCTCCGTCGGGTGCGACCGGCCTGCAACGATCGTGCCAGACACATCNCCGCCCGGCGAGACNAAACCGCCAGTGGCGCGACACGTCACGCGGGCGCCCTGACGCGCGGCGTCTCGCCCCGTCCGGTCCCGGTCTCCGTACCGCGCAGCTGGCGCCGCAGACACCGCGCAGCTGGCGCCACAGGCGGAAGCAACCGCACACCGGAATCCGTCCGGCGGGACATTACGCTGAACGCTGTGCGCGACGGCCAGCGGTGCTCTGGCCCGGGTGGGAGTCGCCCCGGGCGACTCCCACCGTCAGCACCTGCCGCAGTCAGGCGGACACGTTTTCCGTGGCCCCGATCCGTCCTGCCCGGCCCTGCCCTGGAGCGTCATGTCCCCAGTCCACCATCCTCGTCACGACACGGGTTCCCGTCACGACGCCGGTTCCCCGCCTGGACAGTTCCCCCCGTCGCGCTCCCGGCGGCGCCGTCCGGCGCTGGCCGGAACCATTGCCACGGTCCTGGTCGCTTCCTCGATGGCGCTGCTCACCGCCTGCGCCGGCTCGGGAACCGACACCGGAGTGAAGATCGTCGATGTGGGCAACGGCGGCGACGGCAGCCTGCACGGCACCGTCCCGGCCAGGCGGCTGGCCAAGCCGGCCCTCAACCTCACCGACGCCGACGGCCGTCCCTTCGACCTGCGCACACGCACGCAGGGGAAGATCACTATGCTGTTCTTCGGCTACACCCACTGTCCGGACGTCTGCCCGACCACGATGGCGGACCTCGCGTCGGCACTCGGCGAGGTGAAACCGGACGTGCGTGACCAGGTGACGGTCGTCTTCGTGACGACCGACCCTGATCGGGATACGGGGGCGGTCCTCAGCCGTTGGCTTAAACAGTTCAACGCAACCTTCATCGGCGTCCGCGGCCCGTTCGACCGGATCCGTACCGAGGCCGAGGCCTTGGGCGTTCCCCTGGAGAAACCGGAGGTCCAGGCCGACGGCTCCGTTCTGGTCACCCATGGCGCCCAGGTCATCGTCTTCTCTCGGGATGACAGGATCCGCGCGCTGTACCTGGCGGGGACCAGCGTCCAGGAATACATCGACGACCTGCCCAAACTGACCGCCGAGCGGTCCGGATCAGAAGAAGCACGGTCTTGAATCCGATCACCTACAGCCTTGTCACCCCCATGCAGCCGGCCAGTCGCGCCGTCTCCACAGTGTTGCGCCTCGGCCTCGGCGTGGTCTGGCTGGTCGCCGGGCTGTTGAAGGTCAACGACCCGGACGGGATGGTGCGCTCCGTGCGGGCGTTCCGCATCCTGCCCGATGCCCTCGTGCAGCCGATCGCGTACGGCGTCCCGTTCCTGGAGATCGCCTTGGGGATGCTGCTCGTCGTGGGGCTCGCCGTGCGGCTGTCCGCCGTCGTGTCCGCGGTGATGTTCGCCGTCTACATCGCAGCGATCGCGTCGGCCGCCACCCGGGGGCTGCGGATCGACTGCGGCTGCTTCTCCTCTGGGGGTGATCTCACTGCCGACGCCCCGACGCACTACACCTCCGAGCTGATCCGCGACAGCCTGCTGCTCGCCGCCGCCGGGCTGCTGGCCTGGCGGCCGAGCGGCTACCTGGCGGTGGACCGTCTCCTCGACCAACCAGTGAACGATCTTTCCGGGAGTACCGCTGATGGCTGCGAAGTCGAAGAAGGCACCGTTGACAACCGGCGGTAGGGCCCCTGGCGGCGGCGCAAGGCCCGACGCGACCCCCCCGGCAAGTGGAGGCAAGACGGTCAGCGGACAGGAGCGACGGGCCAAGGCCGCGGCGGCGCGGGCCGCGGCGGCAGCGCGGGAACGGCGACGGCGGCGCGGCATCATCACCGGCGTGGTGCTGGCCGTTCTCGTCCTGGTCGGCGTGATTGGCTTCGCCGTCCAGAACTCCCGCGAGGAGTCGAAGCCGGTGGTCCTGCCAGCGAGCGCCACCGGCACCGATCACGGCATCGTCGTCGGCAAGGCGTCCGCGCCGGTCACCGTCGACCTGTACGAGGATTTCCAGTGCCCCATCTGCGGGACGCTGGAGAAGACAACCGGGCCGACCATCGGCAAGCTCCTTGACGACGGCAAAATCAAGATCGATTACCACATGATGTCGTTCATCGGGCCGGAGTCGAAGCGGGCAGCGAACGCGGCGGCGGCAGCCGCCAACGAGGGCAGGTTCCGGCAGTTGCACGATGTGCTGTACGCGAACCAGCCCGAGGAGCGCACCGGCGGCTTCACCAACGACACGCTCATCACGCTCGGAGCGAAAGCGGGGCTGACCTCGCAGGCGTACCGGAAAGCGGTCAACGAGGGGACCTACGACGGGTACGTCGCCAAGGTTGACGAGGACGCATCGAAGGCCGGCGTCACCGGCACGCCGACCGTCTTCGTCAACGGCAAGCGGCTGTCNGGGGAGCAGCTCACCCCGGAGGGCTTCCGCGCGGCGGTCGACGCGGCAGCCTGACCGGGCTCCTGAGCAGGGCAGCCTGAGCAGATGGGGGACCTGGGCACGGTCCACGGTGCACAGACCGTGCCCAGGTCCCCCGAACCTCGCCACGTTGGGGATCTGTCCGCCGGGGGTTTGCCGTCCCGCGCGGGCCACGGCTACTTTTCGGGCCATGACTGAGACCGCCAACGCCGCCCGTCTGGTCCCCGGCGACATCGCACCCGACTTCACCCTGCCCGACTCCGAGGGGAACGAGGTGTCCCTGGCGTCCTACCGGGGACGGCGGGTCGTCGTCTACTTCTATCCGGCCGCGTCGACCCCGGGGTGCACGAAGCAGGCCTGCGACTTCCGGGACAGCCTCGCCCAGCTCGACAACGCCGGCATCGACGTGCTCGGGATCTCTCCCGACAAGCCCGCCAAGCTGGTGAAGTTCCGCGACACGGAAGCCCTGACGTTCCCGCTGCTTTCCGACCCGGAGCGGAAGGTGCTCGCCGCGTACGGCGCCTTCGGCGAGAAGACAATGTACGGGAAGAAGACCATCGGCGTGATCCGCTCGACGTTCGTGATCGGCACGGACGGCACGATCGAGGTGGCGCAGTACAACGTCCGCGCGACCGGTCATGTCGCCAAGCTGCTGCGCGACCTGGGCCTCGCAGCCGCCTGACCGGGACCGTCCCTGAGGCGCCTGGCCGACCCATCCCGCAGGCTTCGTCGGCCGCTTCGTTGACGGCTTCGTCAGCTCGCCGGCCGCAGATCCCAGCCCAGCAGCACGTTCTCCGGACGGTGCGGATCGACCAGCACGGGGATACGACGCGGGCGGCCCGACGAAGCCGTCGCCGCCTCGCTCAGGTCGACGTCCGGGTCGGGAAGGACCGTGCTGCGCACCACCGGATACACGTTGCCCCACGCGCCGGGGCGTTCGATGAGCAGATGAACCTCGGCGACCGGCCTGCCGTTCACCCGCAGGCCCGTGTCACGGACCGCGCAGACGGCCGCGGTCGTCGCCCGACCGGTGTCGATGAGCTTCAACGCCCGGTTCCGTTCGAGGAGGGCACGCTGGGCGGCGTGGCGGGGGCCGGGGCCGACCAGCCGTTGGGCCTCGTTCCCGGTCTCGTTCCCGGCCCTGACGTTGGCCTCGGCCCTGATCTTGGCCCTGATCTTGGCCGGCGGGCTCTCGACCTGTGCCGGTGCCTCGCCGGTGGGCGGAACATCGGCGGGGGCGGAGCGCGGGACCTCGGTGAGGGTCATATGAATCGTCTCCCAGTCGTCCTGGCCAAACCGGCGCGAAACAACCCTGCCGCCGGTCGGATAGCCGTGCGAGTCAGGCTGACGACAACGGCCCTCTCACGGTTGTCGTCCCGACGACCGCGGGACGAGCCTCGGCGACCGGCGGCGTGAGCCCTCTGGACTGTCGATATCTGTCCGCCCTGGCGTCCACCAAACCCGGCCGATACCGGTAAACCTCGTGAATGGCTCACTACGAAGGTTCGTGGCCGGACTGGGGCAGCCTCCATGGCTACCCGCGGCTGCCCACGGTCGTCCACGGCTGCCCACNGTTGTCCGCGGTTGTCCACTGTTGTCCGCGGTTGTCCGCGGTCCTGGTGAGGATGCGGGGCATAACCCGGCGGGAGGCGGAGCGCCCCCCAGGTGAGGCGATCGCTACTCTGGAGGTGACGCGGGAGTGGCGGAATGGCAGACGCAGCAGACTTAGGATCTGCCGCCTTCGGGCGTGGGGGTTCAAGTCCCCCCTCCCGCACCAGAACCCCCGTACTTGAACACCCGCCCGAAAGAGCAGTGATCAAGAGGTCACGGTCAGAAAGATCATCGAGAGCGGCGTCATCCCCCTGGGGAGCGCCGCTTTGTCGTGCCGGGGCAACCTGGCGCTCCCGATCGGCCAGCACGCCGTCCACGGCTTCGGTGAGACTCCAGGCGCGGTGCGCCGAGACCGTGGCCGCGAACGGCTCCTTGAGGTCATCGGAGGTCACCACCGGCTCGCCTTGTACATCGACGTGCAGCTTGGTGAAGATCGCCATGTTGAGGACCTTGCGGGCACGGACACCCGCGCGCCGGTACAGTGTCTGCGGATCTTCGAGCAGCCGGAGCACGGTGGCCAGCACCTCGTGCCCGGTGTCCAGCGGCCGGTCGCTCTCGGCCAGCCGATCTTCCAGCCGGGTGCGCTCCTCGCGTACGGCACGGATCTTGGCTGTCAACTTCTCTTTGGGCCAGTCGGGATCGCCCACGAGGTCCAGCAGACCGTCCTCCCGGACGTCCAGCTCCTTGAGCTGCCGTTCGTACCGGGCCCGCAGGCGGCGACTGGCGTCCGAAGTGCTGGCCATCATCTCGTCGAGGTGGGCCTGGACCGTCGCGCGGAAGTCGGGCGTCAGCCGGACGTTGACGTAGAAGTCCTCGATGGCCCGTTCGACCCTGCTGACGGCCATGTATGGCAAGTCGCACTGGTGATCGAGCCGGCCCTGGCAGATGTAGTAGAAGTACCGGACGCCGCTCTTGCTCTTGCCAGGCATGATGATCAGCCGCCGTCGGCAACGGTCACACCAGACCAGACCCTTCAAGTAGTGATCATGAGTCCGGTGCCGCGTGCCGGCCCGCCGCTCGGCGTACAGCACCCGCTGTACCCGGTCGAAGAGCTCCTGGGAGATCAGCGGCTCGTGCCGCCCCTCGTACTCCTCGCCGTCGTAGCGGACGTAGCCGAGGTAGTAGCGGTCACGCAGCATCTCGCCAATCTTGTTGATCGAGATCGGGCGACTCGCCCACTGCTTCGTGGGCCGGGTCCTGAAGCCGGCCTCCGTCAGGGCGTCCCGGAGGGTATGGAAGTTGAACTTGCCCGTGGCGTACAGCTCGAAGGCCATGACCACGAACGGCGCGCGCTCCGGATCAAGCGCCACCGTGCGTACCTCGCGGCCCTCGAACTGCTCGCGGACGTTGAGGTAGCCCAAGGGCGCCACGCCGAGCGTGCCGCCCTTCTTGGCCTTCTGGCCCATCTTGTACTTGATGTCTTCGCCGCTGACGCGCACCTGGTACTCGTTGAAGACGGCGATCATGCCGTGCATCGCCTGGCCGGCTGGCGTGGTGTCGAGGTTCTTCTCGGTGGCCGAGTGGAGCTGCACGCCGAGCCGTTCGAGCGTCATCATCATGATCGCATCGTCGTAGCGGTTCCGCGCGAACCGCGACAGGGCGTAGACGAAGACGTGCTTGATGTGCCGGTCGGCCTTGATGCGGGCGATCATCTCCTGGAAGGCCGGCCGCTGGTCAATCGTCTTGCCGCTCTTCCCCGGGTCGATGTACTCGTCCACCAGGACGACGCCCAGCTCTCGGGCGCGCTGCTTACAGGCCACCCGCTGAGCCGGCAGCGAGATGCCTTCCGGGTCGTAGTCGGTATTGACCTGCCCGGAAGATGAGACGCGGTAGTAGGCGATGGCCTGCTCGCCGCGGATCGCTGGTGGTCTCTGGTTGATCACTCTTCCTCCTTTCTGCGATTAGGCTGCCACGTCGGGGCAGTCAGCCCCGAAGATCAAGGACGGTCCGTCCAGCCGGAAGTATTCCGAGGCTGGCCGCTCCTCCTCGTCCGTCAGGCCGAGGTACTTCAGACGAATCTGCATAGCCGACATCGACACCTTGAATTGCTCCGCGAGGGCTTCGAGGTCTTGGAGCCCGTTCACCCAGGCTCGTTTGAGCACCGTCCGCGGCATGAGGAAGCAGGCGGCGAAGTGATCGCACACCCGCTCGATCTGCCGCGCCCGATTCTCGGGCTTCCCGTACCCGAACTTGGCGTACATGATCTCGACCGCGGGATCGTCGATGAGGTGCTTCACCTCATGCGCCAGACTAAAACGCCGCCGGCCCACGGGGTCCTCGCGGTTTATGGTAAAAACCGTTCGACCATCGCGTCGCATATGCGTGACACCACCGACTTCCGAGGTCTCCGGTAGCTCAGCGATGGCCGACATCTCGTATCGCGGCTTCACCTGCACCTCGACGTTCGGCAGTTCGCTGATCTTGAAGACATCGACTGGAACTGCGCGGATGGCGAGGAGCTGGAGCAGTAGCGCTGCCTGCCGCTCCGCCAAGATCAGGGCCTCGCCCTGGGTGATGGCTCGCACCGGAATGATCTCCCGGACTCGTGTCAGAATGTCCTTGTTCAAGGCTTCCCCCTTTCTTGGTACGCCTTACATGTCAATGCTGGGATAGATAGCTACGTCTCGCGCGGGCCAGCCTCATACCTCTCTGCGATCCGGGTGACCGCGTCTTCGGCCTCCTGGATAGCTTCGTCTGGTAGGCCCGGGTAGGTCGCACGGAGATAGGCATGCAGTGGCGGGATAGCCCGAGGNACGGTCAGGCCGAGGNAGACAAGCAGTTCAGCCTGGTCGAGCTCCAAGGCGTGGGCAATGCGCTGCAACAGCTCAGCCGTTGGAGACGTCGTGTCGCCGTTTTCAATGCGGGAGATGTTGGAGGGGTGAACACCGACACGCCTGGCGAGCTGTACACCAGAAAGCTGTCGGTCAAGACGTGCACGCCGGATACGCTGTCCCAGCGGTTCGCGATGCCCAGCTTCACTCACGCCTCGGCCCTCCTTTCACATTGCCAGTATCCCTCTATCGTTGCAAGCTTGCAATACTTATCGTTGTNAATAGTTGACAATCATCAGGCTCATTCCCGCAGTACCCGCCCCACTTGTTTCACCGCTTCGTCAAAGAGCACAGCGGCAAGGAGCTGATCAGCCGGTGGCGGCAGCCGGGCGAGGATGTCCCGTACCACTTGAAGCCGGCGATCGTGCGGGACGGTCACCAGCACCCGCGGCGTGACGCCGTCCGGCCCGAGCTGACCGGCACCGGCGAAGTCGACGTAGCGCCGCAGCTTCCGGTACAACGTCTCGGGTGACTCGGTGGCCCGGTCCACCTCCACAAGCCAGGAGTCCTCGACGTCACCGAACGCCACGCAGGCCGAGGCGTCCGGCTTCACGAGGCCGCCAGCCCCATCCGGCCACCAGGCCCCAGCCTCGGCCGCGAAACGGGTCAGCGTCAGCCGGCCGGCCCGTTCCGCTTCCACGAGCTGGACGTACAGCTCGGAGATCGCCAGTGTGTGCTTCAGGAAGGACTGGCCGGGCGTCCACGGTCGCCGCGCCCGCGTCGGCAGACCTACCGCATCGGCATGGAGCAACGGCAAGGCCCGTTGGCCGGCGACGCCGAGGGCGTAGACGTATCCCGCGCTGCCGGAACGGGCGCCGCCGACCGCGCGGTCCAGCGGGGCGACAAGGTCATGGCCGGCGAGTCGGGCTAGTACTCCGCGCCGGGTGCGGTCACGCGATGTAGCAGTGAGATCATGAAAATGCAGTCGGGTGAGCTGTGCGCCGCTGAGCACCCGCACCTTGCCGACGTCGTACAGGATGGCTCGGTCCCGGTCGCTGAGCTGATCGACCAGCAGCTCGATCATGGCCGGTGAGTGGCGGGCGGCGGNCATAGGNGACCTCCNTAGGGGNGGNCATGTGTCACTGGACGAAGAGGATAAGAATGCCGGCAGGACAGCGGAAACAGCCGGGCTGTGGTCGACGGGATCGGGTGGGCGAGCGGTGGGGCGAACGGGTGGGTGGTCATGCTGTGCCCCCTCGCCGACGGCGGCCGATGGTCCCGCCGGTGCCGGTCTCGTCCGGGCGGCCGACACGGGCGCGCAAAGCCGCTTCGACGTCCTCGCGGGCCGTGCCGAAGCGCTGGCGGCTGGCTTCGGCCAAGTCCCGGCCGTCACGCAGTGCATCCGGTAGCGGCAACGTCTTCCCGGTCACCGGCCGATACGTGGTGTTGTTGATGTTGAGCCGGAGCGCCACCTCGTACGCGCTCAGGCCCATGAGGTCGTCCCGGGTCAGGGGCGCGAACCGTTGGGCCATCTTCTGGGCGTCGTCGTAGTCGAGTTGGAAGACGACCGACGAGCGCACCGTCCCCAGTACCGCCGACTTGATGGCGTCCGAGAGCTGGCCGAGCTGCTGGTTCGCCAGCGTCAGCCCGACACCGAGGCCGCGGGCCTGAGCCAGCATGTCGGCGATGTCCAGTGGCAGCCGCAGGACATCCTGGAATTCATCTACGTGGACCATGACCGGCCGCCGCTGCTCGGCGGGCACGGCGGCCCGTGCCAGGGTGCGCTGCCAGAAGAGGGCCACCAACAGCGCGCCGAGCAACTGCGCCGTGTCGGTGCCGATGACGCCCTTGTACAGCGGGGCCAGCACGATGCGGCGTTTGGTGAACAGTTCGGTGAGGTCGAAGCCCTGGCTCTGCCCCAGCATGAGGCGCAACGGCGAACGGGTCAGGATGGCCCGCAGCTTGTTCATGGCTGGCCCGATGACCTGCAAGCGCTGGACGTCGCTCATCTCCTCGTAGGCGTGCCAGAAGGGTCGGACCCCGGCCGGCACACTCGGCTGGTTGGTCACGGAGCGGCGAAATGTCGGATTCATTAGCAATTCTGGGACCTCGGCCAGGGTGAAGGCTGAGCCGTCCGCGGCCGTGGTGTGCGTCAATGTCAACAGGGAGCTGCGCAAGACGTCCGTGGTCCGCGGGCCGAACGAGCTGCGCCACAGCTCGGCCATGATGTGCACCACGTTGTCTACGGCCAGTTCCTTGTCCTGCTCCGTGCGCAGGCCCCCGAAGAGGTTGAAGCCCACCGGCCGGGCGGTGGCCGATGGGTCGAGCACTACGACGTCGTCCGCCCGTTCCTCCGGCACGCGGGCCAGGAAGTCGTCCACCAGGTCGCCCTTGGGGTCGATCAGCAGGACGGCGAGGCCGGCGGCGGCATCCTGGAGCGCCACGTTGTCGATCAGGGTGGACTTCCCGACGCCGGTCGGCCCCAAGAGGTAGAGGTGGCGCAGCCGGTCCGGCGTCCGCATCGCCAGGGGTACGGCCTCGCTGCCGTAGTTGCTCTGCGCCAGTATCGTGCCGGTGCGGGGCATCCCCGGTGACGGAGCCAGGAGGCGGCTACCGCCCTGCGGCATGCCCGGCAGCGACACCGAACCCAGCAGAAAACCGACCAGGCTCGGTAGTTCGACACTGCTGAGTAGCAGCGGCCAGCGGGTCAACGGCAGCGCCCGCCGTTCCATCCGCCGGGCCACGATGTCGGCCGGCAGCCAGCGGCGCACCATGCTGACGCCCGGGGCGTTCGGCCCGTGCAGCGTCGACCAGGTACGCGCCAGCAAGGTCTTGGCCCGCCGGTGATCGGCCGCCACGACTCCAACCCGGGCTACGGCGTGCAGCAGCGGATCGGCTTCCTTGGTGCGCTGGGCGCGTACAGCTTCGGCATTGGCCGGCACCGTGCCCTCCACGAGGTAGGTACTCCACCAGCCGTCGCCGGCACGGGCCGAGGCGCTGTGCACCGGAGCGCTGTTCCCGGCGCTGGTCAGCGCCCACTGCACCCGTACTTCCTCGCCCGAACGCAGCGGCTGAAGCGACGACAGGTGGCTGGCCGTGATGCTCTCGGCTCGATCGCGCGACAGCGGCCGGCGGCGGGAGGTCATGGTCAGTTCGCCGGCAATCCGGCAACGCAGCTGGCGGTCCAGGAACTCCGGGGCGGCTTCCAGCCTGGCGCTGGGCAAGCCCGCCCGGATCGTGTTCAGCAGACGGGCCTCGGCAGCCTTCGGCAGCAGCACGTAGTGCGTGATCCCCTGCTGGGTGGCCACGATCTCTAGGCCCAGCGGCGGCAGAACCAGCAGCGACCAGCGCGGCGCTTGGGTTGCTGCGGCAACCAGCGCCAGCCACTGAGCTACGTCGTCGGGCTTGAGGTCGAACGGGATGGTCAAGCGGTAGGCCACCAGGGACGTCCGCCAGCGCCGGGCGTCGAGCGCCCGCATCCCGATGATGGTCCCGAGCACCAAGAGGGTGCTGGCCGCCACGACGATGGCCGGGATCACGGGCGGGCCTCCGTCTCGCTTCGGCCGCTGGCCGTCCCGACCATGAACCGGGCCGCCTGGTTCGGCATCCGGGCGCCGGAACCAATAGCAATGCTGGCCCTGGGTGCACGGCGCACCCGGACTGTTTCTTGTCCTGTCATACGTTTCCTTTACTAACTGGTTGGATTTCAGGTGTCGCGGGCGGCAAACCTGCCGAGGGCGGCCTTGATGCTGGCCGGCAGTGTGGCGACGGACCCTATTTCTCCTTATGCTCGCCGCAAAAGCGGGCTGTCAAGCGCGAAATAGGCCGCCCGGTATTTGTACCTCTGGTAGATCCGTAGCGAATTCCGCAACGTCCGCCTACTGGTTCCGGCGCTCGGCCCGGATGGTCCGGACCAGTTGTCCGGCTACGGCATTGGAGATCCGTAGCTCCTCGCGCAGGGCATCGCGGGTAATCGGCCGCCCGGTGGCCTTGCGGTGCGCGGCATCGGCCTGGCGCGCCCGGCGCACAAGGGCGGGAGCCAGGACCGTCTGCGGACGCGGCCGGTCCGGGACCTCGGCCTCGGTCGTCCCGTCATCGTCCCGGATGGCCGGGACGGCGGGAGATGGACCGTCCGGGACGGCCGGCTGGTGTAGCAGCGCCAAGAGGCGCGGCGCGACCTCGCTCCATCCGATGAGCAGGCCGGGGGCTATAGCGTCGAAGGCTGCCCGTCCCCAAGCACCGTCCAGCAGCGGCTTGGTGGTGTTGAGGGCGAAGGTCATGAGGCCGCAGAGCACGAGCAGGAGCCGGGGACCGACCAATCGTCCCGGTGCGCCGTTGGCCCGCAGATACTGCACCGCGGCCAGCAGCGCCATGACCGACAGATCGACGGCCGGGGCCACCAAGGGTGCCGTCCAGCCGGGGACGCCCAACTGGAGGCCGAGCGACCAGCCGCTGCCGAAGCCAAAGGCGAACGCCAGGACGGCGATGACGAAGACCACGCCCGTGATGCCGTGCCGCACCGCCACAGCCGTCCGTCCGGTGAACGGCGTGGCGCTGCCCACAGAATCCGACCCCGTTTTGGGTTCGGTCCTGTCCATGCTTGTAATGACGCTCCTCTGAAGAGTAGAAAGGAATACATCCGCCAGGAGAATCGGTTCGGCGGTTAGATCGCCGGGCCGTCGGCACTCTGGCCGGTCGCTGGCGGGGGCGGGGNGCGTACCTCGTCCCCTTCTTGTTCCTCGATATCCCGGCACGCCAGCAGAAGCGCCTGGATAAATAGTTCTACATCGATGTCCTTCCGGGGCTTCCCACGTACCCGGATCTTGTCGCCTTTTACCATAGACCTCCTTGTAGTTGCACCTCTTGTTGGCGTCGCGCGAACGGCATACGCGCCGCAAACGATCCGGAAGTCCGACCGGCCATGATGGGCGACACCCCCCCACTTCTCCTTATGCGCGCGACAAGATCGCATTGTCAAGGAAGAAATAGATGACGCCCACGACGNCCCCTGCTGAAACTGTGNAAAACNCGCTGCCGGCGCCTGGCCGTCTATCGGCGCCGCAGCACGAGCCACACCACGGCTCCCACGGCCGCCGCGATGGCGCCCGGGATGACCAGCGGCTGGATTGCCTCGTAGGCGACCCGTAGGGCGATGCAGAGCACGGTGAACGCCACGATGGCTTTCACCACCGGCGAGTCCCAATCCATCTACGTAGAGTCCTTTCTCTCCCGGTTGGAAATGCGGTACCGCCTACAGCGTCACGTCGCTGTCGACTTCGTCGCCCCAGACCGAAAACTCCTTTCACCTGGCGGCAGGCATGGCTATCGCCAGCCTGCCGCCAGGTGGGACAGGGATTAGTGAATGGGGAATCGGCGAGGGAGCCGGCCTACGCCGGCCGATAATCCTCGTGGTTCTCGGCCATCAGCGGCAGGATGTCCACATTGGCCAGTGCCTCGCCCAGCCGGACGGCCGCGGCCTTCCGGCGGGCCTTCTCTTCGCCGTAGCAGCTCATGAAGAGGGTCTGGTACGAGTCGGTCAGGACCGAAATGGTCTCCGACCGCAGCGCCTCCAGCGGCACGCGGACCACCACCTCGTCGTGGAGCCGGCGCGTGCTCACTGCTTGCCCTTCGAGCGCTTGCGGGACGGAGTGCCCATGGTCGACCGGGCATCCCGAACCCACTGGTAGAGCCGGCCCGCCCAGAAGGCCACGAAGATCAGCACAACCAAGATGAGGTCAGTCATCGGGGTGGCTCCGCTCGTCAGAGTCACGCGGCGTCTCCGAGGCTCGTGCCCGTCGGCGCTCAAGCTCCTTCTGCGCCACGCGAATCGTGTTTTCCCTGTCCAGCCGACTGATCCAGAGGCACTGGACGAACACGACGCACACCAGGAGGAGCAGAACTGCGCCGAGGGCGATCAGGGTGATCTGCGTGATCACTGACCCCACCTGCCNCCCTGGTTGCGGGCGTGGAAGAAGGCGGCCCGCCGCATGCGCTCCTCCGCACGCCGCGTCTCCTCCCGGATGTCGTTCATGGCCGCCTGCGCGGTGTCCTGGATGTGACGGGCACGAAGCCAGGGCATCCCGGCCTCCCGCGCCGTCTTCCAGGCGTACGCGATGCCGCAGGCGCCCATGACCGCCAGGACCACGAGAATCACGATCAGCGCGGCCACTCAGCTCACCTCCGAGCCGAAGCGGTGCACGATGCGGGCGAGGTTCATGTTGGTCGTGTTCGCGATGAGGTCCAGGGCCTCCTTCGCGTCCGGCGCAGCCGCCTCCAGCTGACCGCGCACCCGCATCAGGTAGGCCGCCTCCGACATCGCCGCCTCGGTGACGCTGGACACCGCACGCAGCACGGCCTGCTCGTGCACGACCGCGCCGTTGAGCCGCACCAGGGCCTTGGCTGTTTCGCGGGGAATCGGTGTACCGCCTCCACCGCGCGGAACGAGACTGCTTCCGCTCATGTCACTCCCTTTCTCGACGCCGGGACCCATTTCCCAGCAGACGAGAGGAAGCTATGGATCAGCCGCATGTCCGGGAAAGATGGTTACTGGACAAGTTGCCGGACAAGGGGTGTCCGGCAACTCGAAGCTCCATAATTTGAAAGATCATTGACCGCAGCAACCCGCCGTGTTTAAATCAGTAAAGAAATGACCGAATTGCCACCACAGCCCGAATTCTTCGCGCCGTTGCCCGAGCGCGAGTCGGGTTCTGAGCGCCAACTATTTGACCTCGATAGCATGACCGATACCGAGGTTACGGTGCTCGCCGAAGCATTGGGCTGGGCAGGATATGAGATGAGCCCGGAAGGCGAAGCGGCCGCTGACAGACTTACCGCCGTTCTGGTGGGCGCTGTGGTTCAACTTGCGGAGCGTGAACCGTCGCGTGGAAAAGAACTTATTTGCCGCTGGGCAAACAGCGGTAACGGTCATCAACGGACGACTGCCGTGGATTGCGCCGTAGGGCTGGCCGAATTTGACTACCCGTTCGCGAGAAAACTCATCGCCTACGTGGGCGGCACGCCGAGCGCTGGGATTTCCGGTGATTCCGCTATGTTCGCGGCAGCAGAGATTAGGGAACGCGGAAACGCGGAACAGGCTGCCGACCTTGAATCGGAAGCCTCGGGGTCCTTCTCTCGGCTACCTGACGGT
This sequence comes from Frankia sp. Allo2, assembly GCF_000733325.1. Classification (NCBI taxonomy): domain Bacteria; kingdom Bacillati; phylum Actinomycetota; class Actinomycetes; order Frankiales; family Frankiaceae; genus Frankia; species Frankia sp. Allo2. Next base: position 16,057 of record NZ_JPHT01000008.1, on the reverse strand, counting down.
GCGAGGTTGACTCCCAACGGCATCCAGATCGGTCAGCCGTAGACAGCCGTTTGCCTTCGGTACGGATGTAGGCCATCATGGGTCGGTGAAGTCAGATAAAGACCAGCTCGCGGACGAACTCAACGAAGTAGCGCGACGCTCGATCCCACACACTTTCACGCGGCACTTCCAAAGTCCGCCGCTTGCGATCCCGATGCTGCGTCGTANCCTCGATAGCCGCGATCCTGGCCTTTTTACACAGAACCCGGGACGCGCGCTGCGGGTCCTTATTGATCAAGCAGTCGCTCAGCTTGAGGCTGCTCCCATGGCACGCCTTCAGGACAAATTCACCTGGCGTGAGCTCGGTGCAGAAATATTTGCAGATAGCAACAAGTCGTACAGCGAAACGTTCCAGGAGATCCGGACGGGTTGCGGCGAGCCCCTCCTATCAGAGAAAACCGTTCAGCGCGCAATTGAAGATCTCCGTGACAGGCTGGCGGCCATCCTGCAGCGGATGGAAATCTCCGATCGGCATTTCGTACTTGCCGAAGATCCGGAATATGTTTCGCGACCGGATCTTGAGAAGAGGTTTTCTGAGGTGCTTTCCTCTGGAGAGCGTCTGGTTCTGATTCACGGTGAGGCGGGTACCGGAAAAACCACACTGGCGCTCCACCTGACTCGGAGTTTCCTTCGGTTTGCGGCGCACGACTGGATTCCGGTCATACCCTTTCAAGAAGGGGGTAAGGGGCCAGTCGAAGATTCATTCCGCGAGATGCTTGATCGTCACGGATTTGCGGTTTCGGATGTCGGCGTAAGTGAGCTAGTTGTAACCTTCAGAAAACTCGTCACCAGTGAAACACCGCCACCGGTCGTTGTACTCGACAACATAGACTCTCGTACTGAACTGGAGAGATTCGTGCCGCCGGGAGTGCGGTCACGGATAATTATTACCAGTCGAAAGAATCTCGACAGCAAAGTGGTAAACATCGCGCCAATCGAAGTCATGAATATGGCGAACGATGAGGCTGTTCAGCTAGTTTCCCTGCACAGTCAAGGGTTGCAGGAGGATGGTAAAAAATATCTTGCTGAGGCGCTAGACTTCAGGCCGCTCGCGATAGTGCACGGATGCGCCTGTCTGATAAACGCTCCTTACAATGGTGATCTCACAGCCTTCCTTGAAAGTCTGCGCGAGAATGTAGCGGTCGTGCTAGAGAGCTACGGCGACGACGAGGATACGACGATCACAGCGATCTACCGCATGATTGTCGACGCCCTGAAGCGCCAGCCGCAGTATGTGCTTCTTGCACTCGACCTGGTGATCCTTGCGTACCCCGTGCGCTCTGTCCAGGAAGCTCTGCGTCTATCGTGGCCGCCATCGGACGTGGTCGAAGGCCAAATCAGCAAAGAGCTAAATCTCGAAGATGAGGCAATCCTTAGCAAAGGCCTGCGAATCATCGAACGCTGGAACCTAGTACACCCAAACGCGCTACCATTCCTCCATATACACAGTCTGACACGTGAACTCGTTGCCTCGATCCGAGGCGACGCACTGGCTGCCGTCGCCGTGCAAGCCTATAGAGTAGCATCACATCGACTTAATTTGTCATCTTGGATGGGCGGTGCACCGATTCCTTCCTCCTGGCCGCAAGAAGTCGAGTACATGCTCGCGAGCTTCGATATTTCGGCTCGCGGCTCGGCGGTCAGAACTGGCATTGCCTTCTCGCAAGGGGACGAGACAGATCCGCTATGCCAAGTGCCGGCACTTTTTCTCCGCCGTGGAAGGCAGCGCGAAGAGATGTCAGCGGAGGCCGTCAATGGCGCCCGGTCGGTCCTATCTGAACCCTGGTCCCGGCGCTTCACGGCCCTTGAGACTGAAGCACTCGAACTCGGAATCCTTGATGAGGTCGGAGATGTTCTCAATACGGTGCGTGCGCGTCGACCTGATGCGTATGTGTACGAGGCGCTTCTATCGAGCGATCTCAGGCCGCTAACCGAGGCTTACACGACCGACGTGATCGAGGATGCTCGCTGGCACATCGACCATCCCTTGGCAACTGAAATGCCTCTTACTCCCGCCCAGCACAGCTATGCCCTTGGCGTGTTCCATTTTCAACGATGCGAGTGGAAGGAGGCCGAAGCCTGCTACATGCAGAGTTCGGAATTCTACAAACTGCTGGCTAGCGAGAAGGCTGAATTCGGCCTGTATGCGCTTGAAGCGGGGCGTCGCCTTGCGGATCTCGACCTTCGCCGAGGCGATTTGAATTCTGCAAATGAACGGATCTATGCACTTCTATCAGAGGTCTTTGAACTTGGCAAGTCCGGCATTGTGGATGCGTTCTTGAGTCGACGTATTACCCAAACCGGCCTGCGGATACAGTCGGAACGGATGTTGCGTGGTGCTCCGAGCGGCGGCAACATCGACCAACTCCTGGCCCTTTATCAGGACCTGATGCTGAAGTTCGCAAAGACTGGCAGTTCTCTGCCTCTTCTTGAGGTGGAGTTTGCTCGGGCGGTGATGACTGCGCTGGTCGACAACAAGCAGGCGAACAGGATGCTCACCGATCTGGGTAGCCGTTGTAGAGACTCTGGCTATAAGGTCGGAACTACGGTCTGTATGGCCACTCAGTTGAAAGTCATAATCGCAGTACATGCCGGCACTGCAAAGCCCGCTCGGTTTGCGCAGCTTGCAGAATGGGCGCTTTCTCTCGCAGAAGATTTTGTCGAGGTCAGCCGTTTCTGGCATGCCGATGTACTATGTTCCGCCTTGGCTTGCGCTATTCTCGGAGATGTACCTGACAGGCGAGCGGAGGAAATACGATCCAGAGCGCAGGAAGCGGCATCGCTGATCAGCCGTCCTGACAAGATGACCGTTGCGGAGAAGGTAGGCNGAGTGCCGCCATATTTTCTCCTCCGAGAATAGCTGCTGGCTCGGGACGAGTGCAGAGTAACGTCTGAATGACGGCGTGGCTTCTCTCCGTCAACCACAGAGGGCGCTCGCTGGATAGGTCTATACCTCAAACGTATGGACATGCTCCACATAGCTCACTACGGTCCGGCACATGACCGCCTCTCACCGTCACCAGCTCACCGCTGACGTCCATCTTCTCCTGCTGGACGGCGATCAAGTGCTCTTCGGCCGCCGCCAGAACACCGGCTACGAAGACGGCGCCTACCACCTCCCGTCCGGCCACCTCGAAGCGGGTGAGTCGGTGATCGCGGCCCTCGTCCGCGAGGCCAAGGAAGAAATCGGCGTGACCATCGAGCCGGAAGCCGTCGAGTTCGCGCACGTCATGCACAATTCGTCGAGCGGCGGCCGGGCGGCCTTCTTCTTCGCCGTGCGCAAATGGGACGGCGAGCCGGACAACCGCGAGCCCGACAAGTGCAGCGAGCTGGCCTGGTTCCCGCTGGACGAGCTGCCCACCCACCTGATCGCCTACTGCCGCACCGCCCTGGAGCACATCGCCGCCGGTCAGCCCTTCTCGACCTACGGCTGGTAGCCGTGGCCACCGATTCCGGCCCGGTGGTTTGCTTCAGCTACCTGGCCGCCGCGTCACTGTGGAACGTCGAGCGCTTCCCGCAGGCCAACCACGGGGCCGAGGTGCAGCGGTCTGAAGCCTCCATCGCTGCCGATGGCCCGATGGTCGCCGCCGTCCTGGCCGCGCTCGACATCCCAGCGCTCGTGATCAGCAACAACATCGGTGACGATGCGCCGGGCGACCAGGTCAGAGCCTGGCTCCACCGGGGCCGTGTGCTGACCACCGTCGAGACGGTGCCCGGCCTGGCGACGCCGCAGATCGTGATCGTGGCGGACGAGGACGGCACGCGCACCTGGTTCCCGTACCTACAAGGAGTCGCCGAGGCCCTGACCGCGGTCGACCTTGCACCGCTGGCCAGGGCCTCCTACGCCTACGTCGACTGCTACAAGGTAATCGAACCGGCCGCGATCCGGGCCATCCAGGCCGCGCGGACGCCCAGCGTGCCACTGCTGGTCAACCTCGGAGGGTCGGTCCTCACACCGATGGTGGCGTCCGTCCTCCGGGACTGCCCGGATCTGATCATCCAGACCAACGTCGACGACGACGCGCACGAAACTGCCCCGGCCGTAGCCGCCACCCTGCTGGGCCAGACCGGAGCTTCGTGGGTGGTAGTCACCGCCGGGGCGGCCGGGGCGTGCGCGGTGGGGGCGGATGTCACTGTTTCCGTGCCGGCCGTCCCGGTCACGGTGCGCCACACCCACTGCGCGGGCGCGGCGTTCTCCGGTGGGCTGCTCTACGGCCTGCTCCACGGCTGGCCGATGCGGGACAGCTTGGCCCTGGCCTCGGCCAGTGGTGGGCTCCGGTGTGCGCGAGCCCACCACGAACCGCTGCCGCATCTCACGGAACTGCTGGCGTGCGGTGAATCGCTGGATCAGCTACCGGCGGCCGTCCGCTAGAAGAGATCCCACTCCCGCAGCAACCCCGTCAGCTCGTCCAGCCGTTCCCTGGTCATCCGCTTACGGGCCGCGTCGCCGGCCGTCTCCTGCTCGGCCCCGTACTGCCACCAGCGCTCGCCGGTCCCCCGGTCCATGACCAGGAAGCGCTCCTTCACGGCCGGCCCGCGGATGACCAGGGACACCGTGTATGGCTCGGCCACTACGGCGTGCACCATGCTGTGGTGCAGGGCGTAGGTGTCGCCGATCTGCTCCTGCCGGACTTGGAGCGCAGTCAGGGAGCCCGGCTCCGGTTCGGCGTCCACGTCGAGGTCGCCGAAGAGGTAGTGCCGGTACTCCCCGCGCACGATGCGGCTGGCGTACGACCAGCGGTGGTTGTGCGGCCGGTCGAAGTAGCCGGGCAGGAAGACATGCAGCCGCACCCGGATGCCGGCGTCATCCTGGTACAGCACGATCTTGTCCAGGATGTCGTAGTGCTCGCACAAGGCCAGCAGCTCCGGCCGGTTCGGTAGTTCGAGGAGCGCGACCCGGATCAGATCCGGGTCGTCGGCGAACTGGGTGAGCGCCTTGCGGGTGGCGTGCTCTACGGCGTCGATGTCGTTCCAGTCCAGCCCGCGCAGTGGCTCGATGACATGTTCCATCTGAATCTTCTCCTCAGTCCTCGGGCTTGGCGCTGGACTTCCACAGCCGGCACACCGGCACGATGTCCGGCTCGGCAGCGCAGGACGAGCCGCCCATGACGATCTCCTCGGCCGGGCAGCCGCCCTGGCAGGCTGATGCCTTGCAGCCGCCACAGGCGCTCGTGACCAGCGGCCGGGTGAAGAGATCGAACTCGTTGTCACCGCGGTTGAGCACCACCTGCCCGTCCTGCATCCGGGCGAAGTACAGGTCGGTGTCGAACAGGTAGGAGCAGACGTAGCACCTGCCGTCGGGAAAGATCGAGATCCGGTCCAGCGTCCGCCCGATGCAGCCCTGGTAGCCCTCGGCGGCGTAGCGGGCCATCTGGTCGCGGCGGGCATACGTCGGCTGGTACCAGACCCGCGTCCGGTAGGCCGGCGCAATTCCGTTCAGGTCGTCGCAAAACGTCACCCACTCCGCGGGTCCGATGGCCATGTCGGCGTTGCCGTGCCCCACGCCGATGGTCGAGAAGACGTGGAACTTCACCAGGGACACGCCGATCTCGTCGGCGATGTCCAGCAACTTCAGGGCGTCGGGCTTGTTGGCCTGGTTGACGGTGCAGATGATCCGGGTGTCGAAGCCACGGCCGGTCAGCTCGGCCGTCGTCTCCAGCGCAGTGGCGAAGGTGTCCGCACCGCGTACCCGGTCGTGGGTCTCGGCGCTGCCGCCGTCGAGGCTGACCTGGACGTAGGCGAAGTCCTCCGGTTCGAGCTGGCGGAACTTGCGGGCCGCCGGCTTCTGGGCGTTGGTCGTCGTGATGACGTCCTCGTAGCCGAGCTGCCGGCCGAGCCGGATGGCGTCCACGTAATTGGGGTGCAGTGTCGGCTCGCCGCCGAGGATGGTCAGCTTGCTGCCGCCCATCCGGCGCCACGTGGCGAGGGTGTCCCGGATCTGCGGCAAGGTCAGCTTGAGCGCCCGGTCCAGCCGTTCGCCCATGTAGCAGTGCTCGCACCGGAGCTGGCACGCCTCGGTGATGTACAGGTACACGTTGCGGAAGCGGCCGTAGGCGATGCGCTCGATCCGATCGGGGGCGGGCAGGCTGGCCCGGCGCGGCATCCGGGCGTGGCCGTAGTCGTCATCCCTCCGCAGGCGTGGCGGATCAAGGTGGACGGTCGTCACGGAGTGCTCCTGCTCGTCAGTAGGGCGGTGATGTCCTCGAAGATCTGGCTGGCGCCGCTAGCAGCGTTGAGCTGGAAGACCGGCACGCCGGCTTCCTGGAAGGCACCGCGGATGCCATCGGCGGTCTGGCGGTAGCGGTTGAGCCGGGCGCGTAGCAGCCGCGGGGCATCGCCCCGGCGGGGGTGCAGGACGCCGCCGCAGCGGGCGCAGGCGTGGGCGTCGTCGGCACGGGCTTCGGCTGGCAGCCGGGGATCACGGATCGGATCGCGTTCGCAGCTGTGACACACCCGCCGCCGGGTGGCCCGGCGGTACAAGGTGGTGGTATCGGCCGCCAGCTCCACGGCGCGAACCACACACTCCGGCGCGTGCTGGCGCAGGGCGAGTAGGAACAGCCGCACCTGGGTGCCGTTGCCGGGGAAGTTGTCGAAGAACAGCGTGTGCGCCTCGCCGGCCCGGACCGTGGCGTCGAGGTAACCACGCAGCGCCGTCACCACGGTGAAGTCGTCGATCCAGCCCAGGCGTTCGGCGCTGGTCGCCGTGGCCGCCAGGATGGTCTGCGGCACGTGCTCGCGGAGACGGAAGACGGCCCCGCCGGGGTGCGCGCCGAGCGCCACGGTGAGCGTGGTCTTGCCGGCGGCCGGCGGGCCGAAGACGGAGACAGCCAAGGTGAGGGGCACGGACGAACCCCTTTCGCACGGGGAGTGCCGCCGCTTCGGCGGAACGGTCCCCAGCGTCAGCGCGAGCTGCGTTTGGCACCACGCCGACAAAAGGTGACCGACATACGCGCGGCGCATAGACCCTGCTACAGCGGGTGTTAGCGTCGTAGGTTGACCTTGGTCGTGAACGCGCGCGTGGAACGGGAGGCCGTCCAGCGATGACCGAGCCCCGGCACTGCTCGCGCTGCGGGCACCGGCTGGCGGGCGACAACCCGCGGAAGCTGTGCAGCCCCTGCCAGAGCGCCAACTTGGAGGCTCAGACCCGGCCGCCCACCGTGCCGCCGGACTTCTGGCAGCTCGACAAGATGAGGGATGCCCTGGCGACCTGGCACATGGGCCGGGTGCTCTTCGCCTACCGGACGCATCCGTTCCACGGCCAAACGTTGTCCCAGGAGCTGGTCGGCACCTGGCTCGGCATGACCCAGGCCCAGCTCAGCCGCATCGAGAACGGCCGGGCGCCCGAAGAGCTCACCAAGCTGATCCGCTACAGCCAGATCCTCGGTATCCCGGCCGAGTTGCTGTGGTTCGACCTGCCCGGCGAGCCGCGGACCCGCTCAGCCGCCGACGATCGCCCTTCGGTCTTGCTGCCCGTTCTGCTGGCCGGCCGGGAGGTCATGCTGCCGGTCGATGCCGAAGCCGCTTCCGCGCATGGCCTCGACGCCGTGCTTGGCGACGTGGCGGCCTCCAGAACGAGGAAGATTGAAGCCACGTCCGTTGGACGGCAGGCCGTGCGCGTGCTGCCGTTCGCCGGTTTGGACGAGCTGCAACACATGGCCGCCGCCCTGGAGGACGCCCGCCGCTACCTGGACGGTTCGGTGGTCGGCTTCTTCGCCCGACAGTTCGAGCAGTGCAAGACCGACGACGGTCAGCTGGGACCGCTGCGCGTCTTACCGCTGGTGCTCGGCGTCCTTGGGGCCATTCAGCAGCACGCCCGCGATGTGCAACCAGGCGTCCGTCGTCAGCTGCTGGCGGTCGGGGCGGACGGCGCCGAGTTCGCCGGCTGGCTCTATCGAGACCTCCATGACCCTGGCTCAGCCAGCTACTGGTACGACCGGGCGATGGAGTGGGCGCAGGAAGCCCAAGACGTCCCGATGCAGGCGTATGTACTGGTCAAGAAGTCGCAGATGGCCTACGACAGCCGCGAGCTGGCCCGCATGTTGAACCTGGCTGAGGCCGCGGGCCGGGTCTGTCCCACCGCACCGCCGGCGCTTCGGGCTGAGCAAGTACAGCAGGAAGCGCTGGCGCTGGCCACGCACGGAGGGGCGCTGTCGGTCATCGAGCGAAAGCTGGATATTGCTCGACAGACCCTTGATGCTGAGGTCGAGGCTCCCGCGTCCCGTCTCAGTTCCGTCACACTCCAGTTGCGGGATGCGGCGGTCTACACCGAAGCTGGCGTGCCCGACCAGGCCGCTGGGATCTTCGCCGACATACTGGCCAGAGATGCGCTGTCGCGGCGGGACACCGCGCTGTTCAGCGCCCGGCGGGCAGCGGCGCTGGCGCTGAGCGGGCACCCGGACGAGGCTGCCTCCGTCGCCCTCGATGCCTTGCAGATCGCGCGTGCCACCAACTCCGGACGCACCTCGGCCATCCTGGCGGACGTGGCGCAGAGCTTGACGCCGTGGCGGTCGCGGCCGGGGNCGCGNGAGNTNCGCGAAGCGATGCTGGCGTAACAGGCAGCGCACGTCCTGCTACCTGGGTGAGCCTCGTGGGCGACTCCAGGTCAACAGCGCATACGGGCCGAATCCGAAGGTCGCGGTGCACTACTTCGCTTAGACAATGGATGGCCAACTCGGCTATTGCTTACGTAGCGCGGCAGATCGGACGCTCATTGCATGGTCCGGTTCAGGTGCGGGGGGACTACCCGGCGCGGCACGAGTTGCAGAAATCCCGTCAAGGAGGCCGGCCAGCACTGTCGGCATCACCCGTCGGGGTCGTTCGTTCAGATCAGTGCGCGTCGCAGCACGGCACGCACACCAGCGGGTCCAAGAACCACGTCATCAGCGCCAGGCCGTTCAGCGCCGCCGCCTCCGAACGCTGAGGAGCTGCGGGTACGCTCCGCCGCGGAGTCATTCGGCAGCCTGATCGCCGATCCCAATCTTCGGGAACTCATCATCGGCCGCGCGACCGAGTACGTCAGTGACCAGACGTGGCAACGGCTTACTCGTCACTGGTCAGGACGCCGGTGTAGCGCCCTTGCCAAGCTGGCGCGGACCATCCTGGAGGCGCAAGACCGACTCCGTGAAGGGCTGGTTGAGGTCACCGACCGGACGCTTGAGCTACTAAATCGGTCCTCCGTCGAGCGGCAGTTCGCGGCCGAGCTGGTGAAGCGGCTGCCACTGCCGGCGGTCGGTGAGAACTTGATCGCCACTGCCCGGGGGCTCCAGGTGACGGGCATCGTGGTGTGCGTGGCGCGGAACAGCCCCCTGACAGAGTGCGCATGCTTCACCGATGTCGTGCGCGTGGAGGGCCAGGCCAAGGTCAAGTCCTTGATCACAGCCGGGATGGCGGACTGGGCGGGCTTGGGAACTCTCGACGCTCGCTGAGCGTCGTCGTTCTGCTGCCGAACCGCGCACACCTGGTCCGCGTGCTGCCCATACCTCGGGTGCATAGCCCCACTCCCTCTCCGCGGTCACCGTTGCCGGAGGCGTCCCGGACTGGGTCGAGCCGACTCCTCGGTCCGGGACGTCGCCACCTCGACGGGATGGAGGGGACGTATGTCCGCCACCGTGTTCGGTTACATCCGACTGGAAGATGACGATGAAGCCGAAGAAGATCGCTTCCACGATCTCCTCGTAGCCCATGCCGTAGCCGAGGGCTTGAAGCTGGCCGACGTGTACGTGGACCGGCACATGCCGCCGGCCCGCATCATGCGCCCCGGCCTGACCGAGCTGCTGGCGCGGCTCCAGCGCCCCCCGGGAAGCGGCGTCCTGGTCGTCACGGCGGAGCACCTCTCCACCTCCCCGCAGGTCCGCAAGGCCATCGAGGTGGAGATCGGCAACGCTGGCGGCGCGGTGCTCGTGGTGGAAGCCTCGGACGCCCATTCCATCGGTCCGCGTACGTGAACGGCGCGATGGCCGCGGCCGACCGGGAGACGGCCGCCGCGGTGCCGGTGCATATGGTGCGGCAGTTCGAGGCGGATCACGCCGCGCCGGGCCTCGCTCGCCGGCATGTCGCNGCGGTCTTGCAAGCGTGGAACCTGGCGGACCTGGTCGAGACGGCAACCCTTCTCGCGTCCGAGCTGGTGACGAACGCCTGCCGTGCTTCGGCTGGCCGGGTGCCGGTCATCGCCACCCGCGTGACACGCACCGACGCAGACCTGATCATCGAAGTCTGGGACGCCGACGCTTCCGCGCCCATCCATCGAGAACCGGCCCTCGACGCCGAAGGCGGACGCGGTCTTCTCCTGGTGTCGACCTTGAGCACCCGCTGGGCCTTCTATCGTCCGGCCACCGGCGGCAAGGTCGTGTGGTGCAGCTTCGCCTTGACGATGGTTACGGCGACCGCTTCGCCTGCTCCCGAACTACCTCGCCGGCGAGCGCCCGCCGACCCACCGGCGCCCATCGAGGTCTTCGACGATTTGGCCGTGCTGCAACGGGTCGCCGACGGCTTGCGGGCGCTGGACTGGAACCTCCCGCCCGGTGATCGGTTCCGGTCATAGCTGCCAGGCTGTAGCTCTGGCCAAGGCTGACCGTTCGCCAGAGGATGGCCGTGGCCGACGCCCGTAACGCCAGAAGGNGTGCCATGCCCGTGCACGAGACCGTGATCTCGCTCCGCACGCTGGACGGGTTGCACCTGACGGCCACGTTGGCGACGCCGGACGTGGCTCCCGAACGCGCCGCGGTCCTCGTCCACGGTGGCGGCGTCACCCGCGAGGAGGGCGGCTTCTTCACTCGGCTGGCCGCGGGGCTGGCCGAGGCCGGTGTGGCATCGCTGCGCTTCGATCTCCGCGGCCACGGGGAGAGCGAGGGGCGGCAGGAGGAGCTGACGCTGTCGTCGATCCTCAACGACATCCGGGTGGCCCTGGCCGAGGCGCGGGACGCCACGGACGTTGACCACGTCAGCCTGCTCGGCGCGAGCTTCGGCGGTGGCATCTGCGGCTACTANGCCGCCAAACGACCGGAGGACGTGTCCCGGCTGGTGCTGCTCAACCCGCAGTTCAACTACAAGTGGCGCACGATCGACAGCCGGCCGTACTGGCACGACGACCACATCGACGACGAGGCCGCCCGGACGCTGGACGAGCAGGGCGCGATCACCTTCACGCCGACGCTCAAGCACGGCCGGCCGATGCTCAACGAGGTCTTCTGGTTGCGGCCCGACGAGGCCATCGGGGAGATCGTCGCGCCTACGCTGCTCGTACACGGCACGAAGGACACGCTGGTGCCCATCGAGTCGACGCGCGCAGCCCTGGAAAAGTTCGCCGCCAAGACCCGCCTGGTGGAGGTCGAAGGCTCCCAGCACGGCTTCGCCGTGCACGACGATCCTCGGTATCTCCAGCCGCAGAGCCAGGAGTGGCAGGCGTTCGNGATCCGGACCGTGGCCGAGTGGATGACGGACGGTATGTAGACGGCCGCACTGGACGGCCCTGCTGGCAGGGTGGGCTCCACGGCCGCCTATGATCTCCCAAGCAGCGCGACGCCGATGGAAGAGGGCTCGCGTGAATCGGGGGTACCGGCGTGAGCGCCTTACAGTTCGTTGCGGCAGTCATCTCGTCATTGGCTTGGCCGATGGCTGTCTGCGTCATCGCGCTGGTGGTCCGTCGACCCCTTCTCAGGCTGCTGCCGAGGCTGTCCAATCTAAAGTACAAGGATCTTGAACTCGCCTTTCGGCAAGAGCTGTCAGAGATTGACGAGCAGGCGCAGGCGGCCAGACCTGACACAAGTCCGGAAGTCGGGGACGAGATTTCCGATCTCGTGACTGAAGTCAACGCGGTAGCTGCAGTTTCGCCGGCTGCCGCCATACCTTTGGCATGGACTGCTGTTGAACGGGAAATCGTCGCAGCCCTAGAGCGGACGAATGTTCAGTCAGGTAGACGACGATCACCCCTCGGCAGTGTCCAGCTCCTACAGGAAGCTGGCGCTATCAATCGAGAAGCAGCCGACGCTATTAAGGGTCTTGGGCGCCTTCGGAACGAGATAGTCCACGCACCTCAGCTCGTGCAATTGACCACCGCCTCCGCCCAGGAATACGCCCGCCTGGCCGCAGAGATGATAGGCGTTCTGCAGCAGATACCGCCGCTACCCCGAAGCGAGACCAGCGCCGGGCCGTGATCGCCACCACGAAGAGGGTCTACTCGTTGGATGGCGCCTGCAACCCACGCACCAACTCCGCAGGATCGATCTTCAGCGCGTCAGCCAACTTGAGGATGTTGTGCAAGCTGATGTTCCGCCGGCCCCGCTCCACCTGGCCAACGAACGTCCAGTGCAAGCCGCACTCGTCGGCCAGTTGCTCCTGGCTCAGGCCCAGCTCGTGCCGCTGGGCACGCACCCGTTCGCCGAACGTCTGCGCAGCCGTTGAGAGTGGTGGGGTCGCCATGACGACCCCAAGCCCATACGTCTAGCGTGTCTGCATCCAGAGCGCATACGTCCCATGCATATACGTCCCATGACTTTGCATCTAGCCTGAGTCTCGTCCCGGCGTCAGCCGGGATTGGCGGGGCCGCCAGAGTTGCCGGCCCNGCCGTCGATGACGCGAGTCCCAGGGAGGNGGNGACCGATGACGCTTCGCAGCGGTGGTGACGGAGGCGGCGGCGGGGGTACGGGCGGCTGAGCCGAGTTCCTACGTCACGCGGCGGCACGGCGCTCCGAGTCCAGCGGACAGGAGCGCCGTGCCGTTTGCATACGCGGACAAGATCAACTCATGATAAACTGATCTTGAACCTATGACGCCGCTCCAACGTCTCTACCGCACGAAGCTCACCTTGCTCGCCGTGATCCTCACGGGGTTGGGCGCAGCCTTCCTGATCGCGAGCCGGCAGGCGGACCTCTCCGCAGCCGTCCCGTGGCTGATGTGGCTGCCGCTCTCCGAGATCGGCTCGACCCTCTTCGGTAGCGGCCTGATTGTGGTGGCCTTCAACTACATCAGCGAGGCCGACGCCGACGAACGGGCCAACGAACGCCTTCGCAAGGTGCTCAAGGAAGAGGCTCCAGCTATCCGCGATGCCGTGATCGACGGTTTCGCCTTCGCGCCGGACGCTCTGACCGCCGTAGCGTCGCCGGAGACGCTGGACCGGGTGGTCCGCAACACCTTGGCCATCCAGCTCGGCGACCAAGCCATGGCCGACGACCTCTACGCCGATCTTCGGCACCAGGTCACTACCGCCACCGAGCGGCGGCACGACATGCGCGTCTCGGTCAGCCTGTCGCCGTGGGACAAGGGACCGGTCTCCGGTCACGGCAGCATGTTCGTGGCCACGATCCGCCGGGAGTACCGCGCCGAGCTGGCCGAGACCACCCGCCGTTTCGCTTGCACCTCCAGCCCGGACGAGTACCGGGAGCTGCTGCTCGATCCCACGAACGCGGTGGCGTGGTACTTCGAACCCGTCGCCGGCTTGGACGCTGCCTCTCCCGGAGTCTTCGAGCTACTGGACTTCACCGTCGACGGTCGGCCGCGGCCGACCCGCCGGAGCAAGCGCTCCGGCGGCCAGTCCTTTACGGTCACGCTGGACGCCCAGACTGGCACCGACCACGAGGTCGAAATCGCCTACACCTACCGCGTCCTCGTCCAGCAGCACGGGCACGTGCTCTACCTTGACTTTGGCGCGCCCTGCAAGGGTGTCGACATCGACTTCACCTACGCAGACTGCGGCATCCGGCACGTCAACGTCCTGGATTTCATCGCTGGAGCACAGCCAACACGGATCACCCGCGGCCCGAAGGGCACCAGCTCGCCATCCGTCGGCGTCCGCTACGACGGATGGGTCTTCCCGAAGAGCGGGGTGGCGTTCGGCTGGGTCCTGGACCGGGAGTTGGCCCACTTCTGACTCGATCGGAGCCAGTTCGCGCCCTTCTGAGAATGCGCGGACTGCACATCGAAGGCCGACAAAGCTTCGCAGGATGATCTCCCAGCGCCATCCCGCCCGCTCAATCAGCGCCGCACTATCTCGCCGGACGGCTAACGTAACCACTACGGCAACAGTCGCGAGGCATCAGGAGACAGGCTTTCAGGCGACAACACAGCTCGCCGGTAGTTCGGCATTATCCCGAGCGCGTCACTAAACTCGTCCGCCAACTGCTTACAGGAACGCCAAGCCCAGTCAGCACAGCCATGCCCAAGCGCCTTGTCCGGAAAGTACGGGTTTCCCGACGACACAAGCGGGTTAAGTTGGAATCGATCACCACCTTGCAGCTTCTTAGTTAGATAATGTACGTCATCGTCTCCGAGCGACTGAGGTTTGTAGTGCGTCAGTGCGTTCCGGATCTTGATGACAAGGTCGACCTCTTGCCAGGGACGCCGACTGGTGTCGATCCGCGGCAAGCCAGCCGTGGCCAGAATCATATCGAGCTTCGTCAGGACGTCCGACTTCTCAAGTACCGTCTCGACTCGGCCAGCCTTCTCTTTTCGCCAGAACACCGCAATAACACGCTTGGTGTTGTCGGGGAGGGGTGAAACATAGTCGCTGAAGACTCCGTCTGCGAAACCGTCCGCGATGTCCTCCAGCAACTCGTTAACCATCGCCTCCAGAAACGCACAGGACGCGGTAATAGAACTGATAACGAAGGCCCGATGGCGTGGGTCGAACAGCGGCGATTCGCCTCTTTCTCTCGCTGCCACCTCGATCCGGCCGGCCTCACTGCTGAAGAACTGCGCCGAGTATAGGTAGTGCGAGGAAAAGTAGCTTCGGAGTCTTACTTTCACACTGCCCACTGTTGCAGCCGCTAGGACAGTCTCGACTGCAACGACGGCGTCCTTCTCTTCGCCCACTGCACACCTACATCTCTCCGTCTCGCATCTATGCGAGAGTTTACTGCGATCCAAAAATCACCGATACAGACGCCAAACTATTCACATCTGAGACCTTACGCCTCCGTTGGCCCGTCGCGGCGTCGATCGACGCCGCAAGCATGCTTTCTGGAGGAGGGCGCGACCTACTTGAACCGGCGGCGAAGCCGCGCAAACCAGCCGCGCCACCTCGTTTGGACTGCGGTTGTAGCGCTTTTCGCACCATCGGTTCGTTCAATGTCTTTGTTGATCATTTGCAATGTCCGCGCTCGGCCTTTCTGGATTTTCTCCGCCGTCCACGCCGCGTGCCAGTGGACGCGGTTGCGCTCTATCCAGTAGTGCGACTGGCATGGGAAACTCCAGTTGCCGATCGACGGGTCCAAAGAGATCGATCTTCCATCGAAAGTCAACGCCCACCGGCCAGGCGCCAGCGGTGTGTAAGCCACGTTTCCGCATCCACAGCAGCAACTATGGGCCACAGTGGCATAGGCTATTGACACGTAGACAACACCCTGAATCAGGGTCTCAGGTATACACTCCACGAACTCATGCCGGACTGCGTCCAGCCTGGTCACCCCAGGTCCTCATTGATCAAGGTATTGCCGTTCACAGCATAAGCGCTGTAGTGCTCGCGTTCCAGGTCCAGGTAGAAGCCGGCCAGCTTCTTCCACTTGATCACAGCCAGCGCGGCGTTGAGTGCGTTCAGATCGGCAATCTGAATGTTGCGGTTGTAGTCGTTGGCATCATTCGCTTTCCCGAACGGCAGCCGGTGGTCGGCGTCAAGATGCTTGCGCGAATCCACGGTGCTCAGAGTCGTGGTAGCTGTTCAGCTCGGGTGGTAGGCGGTGCGCTTGGCGCTTATCGGCGTCAGGGCAGGCGGAGCGCCCCGTGCGCGATGCGCACGGGGTTCGTCGTTTGACGGTATGGCAGGCTGGCCGCGTCAGCCGGGTTCAGCGGCGGGCGGNAGCCAGGGGCCGGTCGTGAAGAGTCGTTCGAGAACGTCGAGGGTGTCGAGGCCCCACTTGGTCGCGGTCGACAGGTAGGACTGCACGACCGCGAAGTCGACGAGGCCGGCCAGGGTCCGCCAGCAACCACCGGAGGTGCGTTGCTGGACCTTGACCGGCCTGACGTCCCTTTCTGCTTGATTGTTCGAGAAGGGCACGGTCAGGTCGACGACGAAGCGGAGGATCATGTC
>NZ_JPHT01000007.1:134314-182580 GCF_000733325.1 Frankia sp. Allo2 | reverse complement strand
GCACGGGCCGGGCCCGGGTCACCCGGACGATCCCGAGCACTGTCACGGTCCACGTCCTGACGAGCCTCACCCTCGACGCGGTCACACCCGCTGATCTCGCGGGCTACGCCCGAGGGCATTGGACGATCGAGAACAAGGTCCACTGGGTGCGCGATGTGACGTTCCGTGAGGATGCCTCGCGGGTTCGGACCGGCCCACTGCCCCGCATCATGACCACNCTCCGTAACCTGATCATCGGGCTGATTCGCCTCGCTGNCCATAACCGCATCGCCCCGACCATCCGCAGAATCCGACACGACAACGCCCTGCTCCTGGCCATCCTCACTCTCGACAACCCCGCTGACCTGCATCAATGACTTTGCGGGTCACCCTGTCGGCTCCCACCCGAAAAGCACAGCCTGACTCTTCGGCTTTTGCTGACGGAAGTGCAGGGCTCGGTAAATACCGTCTAGTCTTACCGTTTCGCACGTAGGAGCAAACGCAGATTTTCTTCTACCGTTCGCGAGTCGAGGGCTTTCGTGTGTCTACGACAATGGAATGCGATATTTTCTCGATTTCGGCACTTCACGTGATCTGTTCAGGATTGACGCCAATCAATCTCTTCCTGGATTGGATCTTGAATGGGAAGCTACTGCGGGGGTCGGGGTAGCGAGACGAGATAAGCGCCGATCCCGTGCGCAGGCCCCGTACGGGACGTGTGACTCAGGGGCGCTTGGGCGCCAAGCGACCGTGTACACAACCCGACTTGCAACGGCCAAATTTGTAGAGCCTTCACTCATGACCTAGGTACTCCAGCCCGCCGTATCGCAGTCAGTGACGGATGGGGTGGTTTTGGCGACGGCCTGTGCTCGGACCGAGGCGAGTCAAGGGCATGTCGTGCGATGGGTCGGCGGGGTGGCGCTGGGACGGGCTCTGCAAGCGGACTTGGAGCCGCGTGGGAAGATTTCAAGTTCTTGCCCGTAGACTTGGATTGTGGATCGGGATCGGTTCGAGCGCAGCCCTACTGGACATCTCGTCAAGATCACTGGAACTGACGGGCGGTCGGGCGTCGCGTACGAACATGTGGCCTTCCAGCCGGACCCGCTGGCGGGCGCCGAGCCGGCGCTGGCGGGAGGGACGTGGCGGAACGTGGCCCGCGCGGGGCGCGCTCTCGGTCGTCTCGATCAGGCTGGTCGACAGATTCCTGAGCCCGCCTTGCTACTGCAACCCACGCTTCGGACGGAGGCGCAGAGCACGTCCGCGTTGGAGGGGACCTTCGCTCCCCTGGAGGACGTGCTTGCGGCTGAGGTCACAGAGCCGACCTCGCAGAGCGAGGAGGTTCGGGAGGTCCTCAACTATGTCCGGGCGGCGGAGGCGGCCTTCGCGTGGATAGGCGATGGTCGCCCACTCACCGTAGCCGCGCTTTGTCAGGTGCATCGAGATCTCGTGCGTGGAACTCCTGCGGACACCCGTGATGCGGGGAGGATCCGCTCGATTCAGGTTGCGATCGGAAGCCGCGGTGGTGCGATCGACACCGCTCGCTTCGTCCCGTCGCCGCCCGGACTGGAACTGGACGCGGCTGTACGTGATCTGCTGGACTGGATCACCGTGGATTCGAAGTCCATTGACCCGGTCGTGGCTGCGGCGATGGCGCACTATCAGTTCGAGACTCTTCATCCATTCAACGATGGAAACGGCAGAATCGGGCGGCTTCTCGTGGTCCTCGANCTTTGTTGGAAGGGGATACTCTCGGAGCCGTTGCTGGCTGTGTCGCCCTGGTTCGAGGTGCGTCGGGAAGAGTACCAGGACCATTTGAGGGAAGTTAGCGCAACGGGAGACTGGGACGGCTGGATCTCGTTCTTCTCCGAAGGTCTGGTCGAGTCCTGTGAGCGGACTATTCGGACAGTCGACGACCTCCTCGGTCTCCAGGCCGAATACGTGCGACGACTCAAGGTGGCGGGTCTGACCGGTGGGTTGGTCCGCGATATCATCGACGGGCTGATCGGGAGTCCGTTTGTCACGGTGCGTTCGGTCAGTGAAGATACCGGGAGGACTTTGCAGGCGGCGAGCAACGCCGTCGCCAGGCTTGTGGAGCTGGAAATTCTGCGGGAACGTACCGGGCGAAGCTATGGTCGTGTCTTTGAGGCGGTGGAGGTCACCTCAGTGCTACGGGCCCAATCGGGCCGCTGAGGGTTCGCCGGTACCGGCGTCGACTACGAGGGCTATGACGCCACCTCGTTGGAGAGGATCTCCTCCATGCGTTCGGAGATGTCCTGCCGGCCGCTGTGGCCTGCGCCCCGGGCGCCGAGCACGCGCCGTCCGTTGGTCGTCTCGCCCCGTTCGAGGAGTTCGGCGAGACCGGCCGGCACGATGGCGGCCAGCCGCTGGCCCTTGTCCGTCAGGTAGACGACCTGACCAGATGCGGCAGCCTCTCGGACGACCTCGGCAAGTTGGTCATCGGGTGGGAGCGGCATCTCCGTCATGGCGACATCGTAACTTCGGTTCACCCGCCCTACCCTCCGTCGATCATCTTGCCCCGGGGTGGGCCCATGTGGTCCCCTCGCCCAAGAACGGTTCGGCAGCTGGTCGTCGAAAATCTGGCTGCCATCTCACCCTATGGTCGATCAACGTGGCTGAAATCGCGCGCCCACGGAGAGGCCACGGCGCCTGTGAGTGCGAGGCTGGTGAGGTGACTCTGTCGAAGCGTGCGTCCTGGTTCTTGATCGCGGTCGGCGTCTGGACGTGGGCCATCTGGCCAAATTTCCTGCGGAACGTGTGGAAGGATGATCGTTCCTGGGACGACGGCCCGACTGGCTTCTTCACGGTCCACCTGGTCCTGACTGTCGCTTCCCTCGCCATCGGCTCCGTCGTTGGCTGGCTCGGCATCCGCGGCGCACGGGCCGTCCGCCATGGCGATACCGGTGATGATGCCTCATCCAGGCGGCTGATCAATTCGGGTCGTTGACATGCCGAAAGCGGCGGTAGTCTTCGAAACCGCTCCGTTTCATGATCGGCTCTACGTCGTGTGATTCTCCTGGCGTTGGGAAACAGGGGCTGACCTGCGCGGCTGCTTCGCGTTGATCGTCGTGTGTGGTCGCACCGAGTCCCAATTGAGTGATTGAGCGCGTGGGCCCACTCCGGGGGCGCGGAGCGGCGTGTCCCGGAAAATCCGGGACACGCCCGACCAGTCCGGCGCCAGGGGTTCCCGCGCGACGCGGTGTCAGCCGACCTGCTCGGTGGGCCGCATGAGCAGTTCGTTGATCGCGACCCGCCGCGGCCGGGTGACGATGTAGGCAACGGCGTCCGCGATGTCCTCGGACTGCATCGGCTCGATGTCGGCGATGCGGCGCATGACGATATTCCGGATCTCCTCGCGGATATGGGACCTCAGCTCGGTCTCGACGGAGCCCGGTTCGACCACCGAGACGCGCACGTGCCGGGCGGTGACCTCTTGGCGCAGCGACTCGGTGAACGCGTTCACCCCGAACTTGGTGAGGTTGTAGATGCCGGCGCCCATGGTGGCGTGCCGTCCCGCCACCGAGCTGATGTTCACCAGGTCCGCGACCTGGCGGGGGCCGCCGTCCGCGGCAGTGAGCAGATGCGGCAGCGCCGCATGGGTGACGTACAGCAGGCCCTGCAGGTTCAGGGCCACCATCCGGTCCCACTCCTCGGTCGGCGCGTCGAGGATCGGCCCGGGCAGCATGATACCGGCGTTGTTGACGACGGTATCGAGCCGGCCGAGCTCCGCCACGGTGCGCTTCACCGCGTCGGCGGCCTGGGCCTGGTCGGTGATGTCCAGCGGGAGGGGGAGGGCGGTGCCGCCGGCGCCGGTGATGTCGGCGGCGAGGCGCTCGAGCCGGTCGCCGCGCCGCGCGACCAGCGCCATCGCGGCGCCGTGCCGGGCCAGCTCGCGGGCGGTCGCCTCACCGATGCCGCTGCTCGCACCGGTCACCAGGGCAACGGTGCCGTCCAGCCGTTCGCTCATGTGTACGCGCTCCTGAGTCGTGGGCGAGTCGCCGGGTCAGTCAGCGTGGTCAGGCGCCCTACCTGGAGCGGCTGGAAGAGGGTGCCGCGGCCGGCCGCACGAACCGGTGGAACCCGGCGACAGGCACTGTCCGGTCATGCCGGGCGAAGCCTACCGTGATCGGGTATCTGCCGAGCCGTCACGGTGACTCCGTCCCGCTGTGACCTGGGACGATCCGATCTTGTCGGTGGCATCGGGTAGACACCTCTCATGGCAGCAGACGAGACGACCTCCGCGCTTCCGGGGGCTTCCGGCCCGGCGTCGCCGGTCGCGCATGCCCCGGATCGGGCGGAGGCCTGGCCGGGCCCGATGTTCCCGGCGGGCCTGGCGGACCCGGCGGAACCGGGGCCCGGTGGGCTGCGGGAGCGCGCGGAGGAGCTGCTGCGGGCGCTTGCCGGGCCGGCCGCGGCGCTGCGCGAGGACCAGTGGCAGGCCATCGACGCGCTCGTGACCCACCGGCGCCGGGTGCTGCTCGTCCAGCGCACCGGTTGGGGCAAGTCGGCGGTGTACTTCCTCGCCACGGCACTGCTCCGCGGCGCAGCGGGACGCGCTGCTCCGACGGTGATCGTCTCCCCGTTGCTCGCGCTCATCCGCAACCAGGCGGCGGCCGCGGCGAGGCTGGGCATCCGCGCCGGCGAGATTCACTCCGGCAACGTGACCGAGTGGGACGAGGTCTACGCGGCGTTGCGGTCGGGCGAGCTCGACGTGCTGCTCGTCGGGCCGGAGCGGCTGAACAATCCGACCTTCCGGGACGACTACCTGCCCGAGCTCGCCGCCACCACCGGGTTGCTCGTCATCGACGAGGCGCACTGCATCTCCGACTGGGGGCACGACTTCCGGCCCGACTACCGGCGGCTGCGCACTCTCGTCGCCGGGCTGCGTCCGCGGGTCCCGGTGCTGGCCACGACGGCCACCGCCAACACCCGCGTGGTCGAGGACGTCAGTGAGCAGCTCGGAACCTCCGCTCCCGCCGGCCCGGCGTCCGCCGGGACGTTGGTGCTACGCGGGAGTCTCGATCGGGAGAGCCTGCGGCTCGCGGTCGTGTCGCTGCCGCAGGCCGAGCACCGGTTCGGCTGGCTCGCCGACCATCTCGGCGAGCTGCCCGGATCGGGGATCGTCTACACGCTGACGAAGGCGGCGGCGGAGGAGCTGACCATCTTTCTGCGCGGTCAGGGTCATGCCGTCGCCACCTATCACGGTGGCATCGAGGCGGCCGAGCGCATCGTCGCCGAGGAGGATCTGCTCGCGAACCGGGTCAAGGCGCTGATCGCCACCAGCGCGCTCGGAATGGGCTTCGACAAGCCGGACCTCGGCTTCGTCGTCCACATCGGAGCTCCGTCGTCGCCGATCTCCTACTACCAGCAGATCGGCCGGGCCGGCCGGGCGCTCGACACGGCCGAGGTCGTGCTCCTCCCGGCGGCTGAGGACCGGGACATCTGGCGCTACTTCGCGGACACCTCTTTTCCGCCGGAGCACGTCGTCCGCCGGGTGCTCGGAGTGCTCGCGGGCGCCGACCGGCCGCTGTCGACCCAGGCGTTGCTCGCGTCCGTCGACCTCGGCCCCAGCCGACTCGACCAGATGCTGAAGGTTCTCGACACCGACGGGACGGTCCGGCGAGTCAGGGGCGGCTGGGTGAGTACCGGTGAGCCCTGGTTGTACGACGAGGAGCGTTACCGGCGTGTCGCCGCGGCGCGCTCTCGGGAGCAGCAGGCGATGCTCGACTACATCGTGACGACCGGCTGCCGGATGGAGTTCCTGCGCCGGCAGCTCGACGATCCCCACGCGGCGGCCTGCGGGCGGTGTGACCGGTGCACCGGTCGGTCGTGGTCGTCCGCGGTCTCGGAGTCCTCGCGGACGCGGGCCCGGGATGAGCTGCGCCGGGCGGGCGTCCCGGTCGAACCGCGGCGGATGTGGCCGACTGGGATGGGCCGGCTCGGGGTCGACCTGGCCGGGCGTATCCCGGCGTCGGCCGCTGCCGAGCCCGGGCGGGCGCTCGCCCGACTCAGCGATGTGGGCTGGGGCAACCGGCTGCGCCCGATGTTCACGTCTGCCACCCTCGCTGTGCCCGGCGCCGCTGTGCCCGGCGCCGCTGTGCCCGGCGCCCTCGACGGCCCGCTTCCCGGCGATCTCGTCGAGGCGGTGGTCGCAACGCTCGCCGGTTGGGGATGGCAGCGGCGGCCGGTGGCCGTCGTGTCGATCGCGTCCCGCAGCCGGCCCCGGCTCATCGCGAGCCTCGCCGAGCGCATTTCCACCATCGGACGCCTGCCGCTGCTGGGGCAGCTCGACCGGGTCGCCGGCGGGCCGCACACCGGGCAGGTGCACAACAGCGCGCACCGGCTCGCCGGCCTGTGGGATGCGTTCACGGTCTCCCCGGCCCTTGCCGCCGCCCTGGGCGAGCTCGGCGGCCCGGTGCTGCTCGTCGATGATCGGATCGTCACCGGCTGGACGATGACGGTCGCCGCTCGCCTGCTCCGGCAGGCCGGAGCGCCGTCGGTGCTGCCGTTCGCGCTCGCGGTGGACACCGCATGACCGGCCGGGAGGAAGGCTCAGACGCGGCGGAACAACAGCGCCCGCTTGACTTCCTGGATGGCCTTGGTCACCTGGATGCCGCGTGGACAGGCGTCGGTGCAGTTGAAGGTGGTCCGGCAACGCCAGACCCCCTCGCGTTCGTTGAGGATCTCCAGGCGCTCGTCGGTACCGGAGTCACGGCTGTCGAAGATGAACCGGTGGGCCGCGACGATCGCCTGCGGGCCGAAGTAGTCGCCGTCGGTCCAGAACACCGGGCACGCGGTGGTGCACGCCGCGCACATGATGCACTTGGTCGTGTCGTCGAAGCGGGCCCGGTCCTCGGTGGACTGCAGCCGCTCGCGGGTCGGCTCGTGGTCGTCCGTGATCAGGTAGGGCTTCACTGCCCGGAACGCGTCGAAGAACGGTTCCATGTCGACGATGAGGTCCTTCTCTACCGGCAGACCTTTGATCGGTTCGATGGTGATCTCCGAGCCGAGGTCCTTCACCAGCACCTTGCAGGCGAGGCGGTTGGCGCCGTTGACCC
Source organism: Frankia sp. Allo2 (assembly GCF_000733325.1). Classification (NCBI taxonomy): domain Bacteria; kingdom Bacillati; phylum Actinomycetota; class Actinomycetes; order Frankiales; family Frankiaceae; genus Frankia; species Frankia sp. Allo2. The sequence goes on along the minus strand of NZ_JPHT01000007.1, from coordinate 175,525 downwards.
GCATCGCATCCGAGCCGCACACCCCGTGCGCGCAGGACCGGCGGAAGGCGAGCGTCCCGTCGAGGTTCCACTTGACCCACATGATTGCGTCGAGCAGCCGGTCGCTCGGATCGAACGGCACCTGGTAGCTCTCCCAGTGCGCCTCGTCGACCGTCTCCGGGTCGTAGCGACGGATCTTGAGGGTGACTGTCATCAGTACTTGCGCTCCATCGGCTGGTAGCGGGTCATGACAACCGGCTTGTAGTCCAGGCGGATCTCCGCCTCCGGCGAGGCGGCCACCAGCGGCCCCGACCGGTAGGCCATCGTGTGGCGCATGAAGTTGACGTCGTCCCGGTTCGGGTAGTCCTCACGGGAGTGGCCGCCGCGGGACTCGTTGCGGGCCATCGCCCCGATGACCAGGACCTCGGCGAGGTCCAGCAGGAAGCCGAGCTCCACCGCTTCGAGCAGTTCGGTGTTGTAGCGACGCCCCCGGTCGGACACGCCCACCCGCTGGTAACGCGTCTTGAGGCCGGAGATGTCGCTCAGCGCCTGCTTGAGCGTCGCCTCCGTCCGGTACACCGAGGCGTTGACGTCCATCGACTCCTGCAGTTCGCGCCGGATCGCGGCCGCGTTCTCGGTTCCGGCGCCCGCGCGCAGGCGCCCGAGCAGGTCCTCGACGAACGACGCCGGGTTCTCCGGGAGGTCGACGTGCTGTGCGTTCGCGTTCGCATACTCGGCGGCGGCGATGCCAGCCCGCCGGCCGAATACGTTGATGTCGAGCAGCGAGTTGGTGCCCAGCCGGTTCGCGCCATGCACGGACACGCACGCCACCTCGCCGGCCGCGTACAGACCGGGCACGACCGTGTCGTTGTCCGCGAGCACCTGCGCGTCCACGTTGGTCGGGATGCCGCCCATCGCGTAGTGCGCCGTCGGCTGGATCGGGATCGGGTCGTTGTACGGTTCGATGCCGAGATAGGTCCGAGCGAACTCGGTGATGTCGGGCAGCTTTGCGTCGAGGTGCTCCGGCGGCAGGTGGGTGAGGTCAAGGTAGACGTGGTCGGCGTCCGGGCCGCAGCCGCGGCCGGCACGGATCTCGGTGTAGATGGCGCGAGCCACCATGTCGCGTGGCGCAAGGTCCTTGATGGTCGGGGCGTAGCGCTCCATGAAGCGTTCGCCGTCCTTGTTGCGTAGGATTCCGCCCTCGCCGCGGGCACCCTCGGTGAGGAGAATCCCCATCTTCCAGATGCCGGTCGGATGAAACTGGAAGAACTCCATGTCCTCCAGCGGGATGCCCCGCCGGAACGCCAGACCCATTCCGTCACCGGTCAGTGTGTGCGCGTTGGAGGTGACCTTNANGNCCTTGCCNAAACCGCCGGTGGCGAACACCACCGACTTGGCCTGGAAGATGTGGATCTCTCCGGTCTTCAGCTCGTAGGCGACCACCCCGGCCGCCGCGCCCTTCTGTAGTAGCAGGTCGAGGACGTAGAACTCGTTGAAGAACTCGATGTCGTGCTTGACGCACTGCTGGTACAGCGTCTGCAGGATCATGTGCCCGGTGCGGTCCGCCGCGTAGCAGGAGCGGCGCACCGGGGCCTTGCCGTGGTCGCGGGTATGGCCGCCGAACCGGCGCTGGTCGATGCGACCCTCGGGCGTCCGGTTGAACGGCAGCCCCATCTTCTCCAGGTCGAGGACAGCGTCGATGGCCTCCTTCGCCATGATTTCCGCGGCGTCCTGGTCGACCAGGTAGTCACCGCCCTTGATCGTGTCGAAGGTGTGCCACTCCCAGTTGTCCTCCTCGACGTTGGCCAGGGCGGCACACATGCCGCCCTGCGCCGCGCCGGTGTGCGAGCGGGTGGGATAGAGCTTGGTGAGCACGGCGGTCCGGCAGCGGGTGCCCGCCTCGATGGCGGCACGCATGCCGGCTCCACCCGCACCGACGATGACTGCGTCGTACCTGTGGACCTGCACGCCTACCTCCATCCGTCCGATGCTGGGGTCACGGGATCACCGGCGCGTTCAGATGTCGGGATCGAAGGTGNAGATGACGAGGGTGCCGAGGGCGACGACCAGGAACGCCGAGGTATAGAGTAGCGTCTTCAGCCAGAACCGGGTCTGGGGCCGCCCGGCGTAGTCGTTGATGATCGTGCGCAGGCCGTTGGTGCCGTGCAGCTCCGCCAGGAGCAGCATCACCAGGTCCCAGGTGCGCCAGAACGGTGACGCCCAGCGGCCGGCGACGAATCCGAAGTTCACCCGCTGCACCCCGCCGTCGAGGATGTTCATGATGAACAGGTGGCCGAGCACCAGAAAGAACAACAGCAGGCCGCTGACCCGCATGAATACCCAGGCGTAGAGCTCGAAGTTGGTGCGCGCCTTGGCGCTGCCCGGCTTCCCCCGCCGGCGGGAGAGCCCGGGGGTGCGGGGCGCGACGAGTTCCGGCGCGCGCGGGCCCGCCGGGCCACCGGGGGGAGCGGTCGTCATCAGGTCGTGCTCCCGAACAGCGTCTCGAAGGTGTGCAGCAGCATGCGGGAGGCGGCCGCAACCAGCAGCACGACGAAGATGACGAGCTCGACGTACAGCATCTGCTTCTGGTATCTCGGGCCGGACTCCCAGAAGTCGATCAACATGATCCGGATGCCGTTGAGGGCGTGGTACAGCACCGCCGCGACCAGGCCGACCTCGAGCAGGTTGACGATCGGGCTCTTGTAGACCTCGATCACCTCGTTGTACGACGTGGGGGAGACCCGGACGAGAGCGGTGTCGAGCACGTGGGCGAAGAGGAAGAAGAAGACCAGGACACCGGTGATCCGGTGGGCCACCCAGGACCACATACCCTCTCGACCGCGGTACAGCGTGCCCGCTGGTGCCTTCGGCAATGAAAGCTCCTCCGGATCGGCCCAGCCGATGGGCCGGAAAGGTCATGTCTGGGGGCGCTCTGGCGACCCGACACATCGTCGAGACGATGGTGCATCTCACCCAGATGCTAGTGCCGGGCCTGGTGGAGGGCATGTTCGGGCCGGGCGCGTCCGGGTGAACTCGGCCACAGGCGGCACTGGGACGCCCCACCCCCGGTTCCGGCGCCGTCCGGTGCCGGCCCGCTCCCCGAGCCGTCCCTCGACCGGGTCGTCAGGGCACGAAGGTGGTGGTTCCGGTCGGCGCCGGTGCCGTCGTCGAAACGACGGGCGGCGTTGTGCCCCCTGGAGAGGCCGGCGCCGTCCGGCTCGGCGAGGGGGTGACCCTGGGGGGTGGTGTCTGGGTCGGCGGCGGGGAGGTCTGAACCTGGGTGCTCGGCTGGGGAGTCGGGGTGGGTGTCTCCGTCGTCGGCGTCGTCGTTGGGGTCGCGGACGACGACGGCCGGGGGCGGGGGGTATAGCGCGGGGAGTCCGGGGCGACTACCTCAGACGCGGCGGACCGTGAAGTCACGGCCGGGGGGGATGAAGCGATGGTCGCGATGGGCGGTGGCGTGGTCTGCTGCGCGGTGACATCGTTCGGCCCGGGGGTCGAGCCGCCGGAGGTCAGACCGACGGTCAGGGCGATGGCCGCGCCCATCACGAGCATGGCCGCTCCGGCCACGACCGCGATCGTCCGCTGCCGACGCCGCTGGGGGTCGCCCGGTCCGCGACCGTGTCCGTCGTGGCGGGCAGGCTCGGCGCGGCGCCGGGCCTCGCCGAGGGGCAACAGTCCGGCGGCGTGATTGTCGTCGTCGAACAGATCCAGGTCGGAGGTCGCCGACACGGGGGTGACCGCGCCGATGCGGGTCACGTCGTCGTCCACCGAAGGCCCCGCCACGCTGTTGAGCCCGATGCTGGTCGGCGCGTCGTGGTCGGGGTCGGGCCGCGTCCGGCCGGGCGGTGCTGCGCGGTTCTGCGGCGTGGTCCGATCCGGCGGGATCACGCGGTTCGATGGGCCGGCGCGGTCGGGTTCCCTACGACCGGTGCGCGACCCGGCAGCGCCCGCGGCCGCCACGGCGGCCCCGCCAAGGGGGTTGAGCAGGGGATCCACGGTGACGTCGCGGTCAGCGGGGACGGGCGGCGCGGCGGCGGACGCCGGGCGGTTCGCCGGGCCCGGGACAGCCCCCTGGTCTCCCACGGCCGCCGAAGCTGCCTCGCCCGCCTGGACTCCCGCGGTCCCGGCGACACCGCCGCTCGACCCCGACCGGGAATCCGCGGCCGGTCCGGCGCCTGCTGCCGGCTCGGCCGGGTCGTCGAGGTTCTCCAGGCCGACGTCGACGGAACTCGCGTCCGTCTCCTCGTCAGTCCGAGGACGGGCGTGCATGACCGAAGCCGGTACCGGATTCGCATTGCGCGCGATCGGGATCAGCCGCCGGCGGATCTCCGTCACGTCGGGCCGCTCCTCGGCCGGCCGGTCCATCAGGTCACTGAGCAGGTTGCGCAACGGACCGGCTAGCCGGAAGGCCCGCCGGCGGCCCTCCACCACGGCGGTCAGTACGGCGTAGGTCTCCGGGCCCTCGAACGGAGGCTGACCCTCGACGGCCGAGTACAGCGTCGCGCCGAGCCCCCACAGGTCGCTCGCGGGAGTACCGGAGGAGCCCCGGACCCGCTCGGGAGCGATGTAGGCCGGGGAACCGACCAGGGCCCCAGTGCCGGTCAGGGTCACGTCGCCCTCGGTCGCGGCGATGCCGAAGTCGGTGAGCCGCACCCGGCCGTCCCGCCCGAGCAGGACGTTCCCGGGCTTGACGTCGCGGTGGAGCACGCCCGCCGAATGAGCCGCGGCGAGCGCGTCGGTCAGCGCCAGCCCGATCGCGGCGACCTGGTCGAAAGGCAGCGGGCCCTGGTTGCGGATCACATCGCCGAGGCTGTCCGCGTCGACGAGTTCCATGATGATCCAGTGCCGCTGATGTTCCTCGACCACGTCGTACACCGAGACGATGGCGGGACTGTGCAGCCTGGCCAGGGCGCGGGCCTCGCGAAGAACCCGGGCCCGAATCGCGTCGCGCTCGTTCTGCGCGCCGGCCATCGGCACGAGGATCTCTTTGATGGCGACCGGACGCTGGAGTAGTTCGTCCTCNCCGCGCCAGACGACACCGGCTCCACCACGCCCGATGGGCGTGTCGAGCCGGTAGCGTTGCGCTACGTAGCGAGGTGTGCCGTGCCGGGAGGTGTCCGGGGGCACGCTTGCCGATTTAGCCATCGTGTCAAGTCTGACAGATGGACTGATGCGCGCGCCGGACGGCCCGCATCTTTCCGAACACTACGGGCACCGCAAATCCATCGATGACCGACATCACGGACCGGGCCGGAAGGTGGCGAACAACTGGCGCATCAACGGTTGATCCTGCAGCCACAGATCCTCCCTGGTATGCCAGTACAGGGCATATCCGTGGCCGTTGCGAATCGCACCCCGGTTGAGCACATGCACCATGACCCCGTCCGACCCGCGGTACCCGAACTCCCAGTCGGCCTGGTTGGTGCCATCCCCACCATCGCTGGGAGCCAGCCGTATCTGCCGATAATCCCGCACGCTCTGCCGGAAGCCGGCCTCGTTGCGTTGCCAGTCGCCGATGGCAGAGGTGTTTGCCTGCCTGACGCTACCGACACGTAGGAAGGACCGGGTAGCCGGGTCCACGAAGTCGACGTTTCCGGGTCCGCCGGGCCCCTCGCGGCGCTGCCAGTCCGAGGGGTACGCCACGGACCAGCCGGCGGTGGGATCGACGTAGGACACCCAGCCAGGCGGGCCCGTAACCGGGGTGGTTTCCCGGGCGACGGGGTCCCTGGCCGCCGCCGGATCCGCCAGGGCCGACCCGCCGGCTCCGGTCGGCGACGAGATGCCGCCGGTCTGGTTGGCCGAGGTGTCGCGGCTCCTGTCGTCCGGGCCCCCTGTCACCACGATCACGATGCCAATGATCGCGGCGGCGACCAGCGCCACGAGCGTCGCCACGGCGATGGTCACGCGACGTCGATCCCCGGCGCCGGGGTCGCGTGGCGGATCTTCCGCCGGCCCGATTCCTGCCGGCTCGATTCCCGCCGGCCCGTCGGGCGCCGGCCGCAGCCGGGCGGTCGACGGCGGGGAGGCCGGTGCGGCAGTGGCGAAGAGATTAGCCAGTTCGACGTCGCCGCCGGTGAGACCGTTGCCGTGCCCTCGGCCGATGAGCCGGGCCCGGGCCGGGATTCCGCCCAGGGCACGCATCCGGTCGATCGAGTGCATGCGCTCCAACGGCCCGGTGGGACGGGACCGAGGTGTCCGCGACGGCGTGGCCTCCTGACGCGTCTCGGTGTCCTGACGCGTCTCGGTGTCCTGACGCGTCTCGGTGTCCTGACGCGTCTCGGTGTCCTGACGCGTCTCGGTGTCCGGCGTGGTCAGGGCGGCCACCGGTGCCGGGACGGCACTGATCCCGGAGACGGCACTGGTCTCCGACCGGACCTCGGTCTCCGGGAACCNGGTGACGTCGCCGGAGGGGACGGCTTCGGTGGCGGACTCGGCCGGTGTGGTCGGTATGGCCCGTGCGGCCGGGGAGGTGGTACGTGTCGATGAGCGGGGGCGAGTGGGCCGAGAAGGACGCGAGGGCCGGCGGACCGCATCTCGTTCGACTATCTCGCGCAGTCGCCTGCGTACGACGGTGAGCGGTGGTCGGCTCGCCTCGTGCGGGGCCATCAGGTCGTCGATCACCGGTATAAGCGGTCCGGCCAGCCGGAAGGGCTGGCGTCGTCCCTGAACCAGGGCGGCGAGCACCGAAATCGGGTCACCGCCGGTGAAGGGCGGGTAACCTTCGACGGTGGTGAACAGCGTGGCGCCCAGTCCCCACCGGTCACCCGCGGCGCTGCCGGCATCGCCACGGGCGCGTTCCGGCGGCAGGTAGGCGGGGGAGCCCATCACCATCCCGGTGCTGGTAAGCCGGGGATCCCCCTGGCTGACCGCGATGCCGAAGTCGGTCAGCCGGGCCCGGCCGTCCGCGGTCACCAGCACGTTGCTCGGCTTGACGTCGCGGTGCACCACGCCGAGCCGGTGCGCGGCCTCCAGGGCGTAGGCGAGGCTGATGCCGATCCGGCACGTCTCCTCGACCGGCAGCGGTCCGCGATCGTTGATGATTGTGGCGAGGGACCGGCCGTCAACGTATTCCATGATGATCCAGGGCAGCTCGCCATCGTCGATGACGTCGAGGACGGCGACGGCACCGGGATGATGCAGCCGACCGGCGGCGCGCGCCTCGCGCAGGACCCGCTCGCGGGTCAGGCCGCGTTCGTCCGCGTTCTCCCCGAGCGGCAGCCGTACTTCCTTGACTGCAACCACGCGCTGGAGCAGCTCGTCGGTGGCCCGGTGCACGACGCCGAATCCGCCGCGTCCGATGACCCCGTCGAGCCGGTACCGTCCCCCGACGAGGGTCACCGCCCTGGCCGAACCCGGATTGTCCGGGGACTCGCCTGCCATCCCGTCGTCCCTTCCGATCGCCGGTGGGGCCCGCGTCCATGGGATCACATCGTGGCCGGATCGTGGGGGGTCGGGCATGCTGGCGACAGCGACCGAACGGACCACGGACATGGGGTGGAGTGTGAACGACAAAGACTGGGAGCGGTTGCGGAACGCTGCTGTCCGTGTCGCACAGAGTGCCTACGCGCCCTACTCGGGTCTGCGGGTTGGTGCTGCCGCACTGGTCGTGGATCTGCCGGACGCCGCCGGACGTACCACCGGTGACGACCCGTGGATCGTCGTCGGCTGCAATGTCGAGAACGCGTCCTACGGCCTCGGGCTGTGCGCCGAATGCGGTCTCGTCTCGGCGCTGCACGCCAGAGGCGGTGGTCGGCTGCTGGCGTTCGCTTGCGTCGACTCCGACGGTGCGCCGTTGGCGCCCTGCGGACGGTGCCGTCAGCTGCTCTACGAGCACGGCGGGCCGGATCTGCTCGTCGCCATGGGCGACGGCGTGCGCACCATCGCGGACCTGCTCCCCGCAGCGTTCGGACCGCACGATCTGCCGGGTGTCGCGTGAGCGGAAGCTTCGACGTCGTCGATCTGATCCGGGCCAAGCGGGACGGTCGACCCGTCGATCCCCGGGCCGTCGACTGGCTCGTCGACGCCTACACCCGGGGTCTGGTTGCCGACGAGCAGATGTCGGCGTACCTGATGGCGGTGGTGTGGCGCGGGATGACTCCCGCCGAGCTGGACCGCTGGACCGCCGCAATGATCGACAGTGGGGAGCGCCTGGATCTGACCGGTGTGGGACGTCCCACCGTCGACAAACACTCCACCGGAGGGGTCGGCGACNAGGTCTCGCTCGTGCTGGTGCCGCTGGTCGCCGCCTGTGGGGCCGCGGTCCCACAGCTCGCCGGGCGGGGGCTCGGTCACACCGGTGGAACGCTGGACAAGATGGAGGCGATCCCCGGCTGGCGGGCGGATCTGTCGGCCGCCCGGATGCGTGAGCTCCTCGCCGAGGTGGGTGCGGTGATCGCCGCCGCGGGTGCCGGCCTCGCCCCGGCCGACCGCCGGCTCTACGCGCTGCGGGACGTCACCGGAACCGTCGAGTCGATCCCGCTCATCGCATCGTCGATCATGAGCAAGAAGATCGCCGAGGGCACGTCGGCGCTGGTCCTGGACGTCAAGGTCGGCTCCGGGGCCTTCATGACGTCGGTGGATGAGGCCCGTGAGCTCGCCCGGACGATGGTTCGGATCGGCGTTGCCGCCGGGGTCCGCACCGAGGCCCTGCTGACCGGGATGGACCATCCCCTCGGCCGGACCGCCGGGCATGCGCTGGAGGTGGCCGAGGCCGTGGAGACCCTCCGTGGTGGTGGGCCGGCGGATCTGGTGGAGGTCACCGTCGCGCTGGCCAGGGTGATGATCGACCTCGTCGCCGCCGAACTCGGCCACCGGTCCGGTGCTCTTCATGATCCCGCGCAGGTACTGGCTGCCGGGGACGCTTTTGCGGTGTGGCGGGCGATGGTCGCGGCCCAGGGCGGCGATCCGGACGCGCCGCTTCCGGCGGCGAGCCATGTCGAGACCGTCCCCGCGCCGGCGACCGGCCATCTCCACCGCCTGGACGCCCGAGCGGTCGGCCTGGCGGCCTGGCGGCTTGGCGCGGGCCGGGTCCGCAAGGAGGACGCGGTCTCCGCGACGGCGGGCGTGCGGTGGCGGGTGGGAATCGGTGACCCGGTCACGGCCGGCGAGCCGTTGCTGGAACTGCACACCGATGACCCGGCCAGCGTCGAGCGGGCCCGGGAGGCCCTGGCGGGAGCGGTGGAGGTCGCCGCGACGCCGCCCCCGAGCACACCGCTTGTCCTCGATCACATCAGCTGAACCGGTCCCGGCGGTCCGGGTCGTCATCGTGCCGTCGCTGTTCTGTCGTACCCGTGGCCTACCGTCGAGACGATGACGGAGGACATGATGACGAACGACGCACGGTCCCCGACGATCACGGTCGAGGATATCCGCCGGGTACCGAAGGTACTGCTTCATGATCATCTTGATGGCGGGCTCCGGCCGGCCACGGTGGTAGAGCTCGCCGACGAGACCGGTTACCGCGATCTGCCGACCACGGACGTCCACGCCCTGAGCACCTGGTTCCGTGGCGGCGCGCACAGCGGTTCGCTCGTCCGCTACCTGGAGACGTTCCGGCACACGGTGGGGGTGATGCAGACCCAGGATGCGATCATGCGGGTGGCGCGGGAGTGCGCGGAGGATCTCGCGGCCGACGGCGTCGTCTACGCCGAGGTACGGTTCGCACCCGAGCTGCACCTCGAGCGCGGGCTGTCCCTGGACGCGGTGGTCGAGGCCGTGCTTGACGGGTTCCGAGCCGGTTCGGCCGGCACACCGCTGCACCTTCGCGCCCTGCTCACCGCGATGCGCCATCAGGCCCGTTCGCTGGAGATCGCGCAGCTCGCGGTCCGGTGGCGCGATGCCGGCGTGGTCGGGTTCGACATCGCGGGCGCCGAGGCGGGTAATCCGCCCACCCGTCACCTGGATGNCTTCCAATACATCCAGCGGGCGAACGGCCACTTCNCGATCCATGCGGGCGAGGCGTTCGGCCTGCCGTCGATCTGGGAGGCCGTGCAGTGGTGCAACGCCGATCGGCTGGGGCACGCAGTGCGCATCGTCGATGACATCACGGTCGATCCGGACGGTAAGGCGATCCTCGGTGATCTCGCGAACTACGTGCGCGACGTCCGGGTGCCGCTGGAGATGTGTCCCTCGTCGAACGTGCACACCGGAGCCGCGCCAAGCATCGAGCGGCACCCCATCGGGCTGCTTCGCCGGCTGCAGTTCCGGGTCACGGTCAACACGGACAACAGGCTGATGAGCGGCGTGTCGCTGTCGAGTGAGTTCGCGACCCTCGTGGACGTCAACGGCTACGGCTGGTCCGACATCCGCTGGCTTACCCTCAACGCGATGAAGTCCGCCTTCCTGCCCTTCGACCGGCGGCTCGATTTCATCAACGACGTCATCAAGCCGGGCTATGCGGAGCTCGTCTCCGCGGAGTCAGCCTGATGAGCGGTGGTCCGCTGAGCGGTGGTCCGCTGAGCGGTGGTCCGCTGAGCGGCGGTCCGCCGGGCGCTGAACCCGATCTGCTCGGTAGCGGGATCTCCGGGTCCGGGACGTCCGGGCCGGTGAGGCCCGCCTCGGATGTCCCGGTGAGGCCCGCCTCGGATGTCCCGGTGAGGCCCGCCTCGGATGTCCCGGTGAGGCCCGCCTCGGATGTCGTGGTGGGAGCCGATGGTTGCCCGCGATGCCCGTGGGGTCTGTCCACGCCGGAGTACGTCGCCTACCACGACTACGAGTGGGGGCGTCCGGTCAGGGACACGGTCGGTCTGTTCGAGCGGCTGACCCTGGAGGCGTTCCAGTCCGGCCTGTCGTGGTTGACGATCCTGCGCAAGCGGTCGGCGTTCCGGGCGGCGTTCGCCGGATTCGACCCGGCAGCCGTGGCCGCGTTCGGTTCCGCGGATGTCGACCGGTTGCTCGCCGACGCCGGCATCGTCCGAAACCGTCGCAAGATCGAGGCGACGATCGTCAACGCCCGCGCCGTCCTTACGCTCGACCATCCTCTGGAGGAGCTGATCTGGTCGTTCCAGCCGGAGCCGACGGGGCGGGCGGCGCCGGCCACCCTCGCCGACGTGCCGGCGAAGACCCCCGAGTCGGTGGCGCTCGCCAAGGGGCTGCGCGCGGCCGGGTTCGTCTTCGTCGGTCCGACCACCGCCTATGCTCTGATGCAGGCCTGCGGGCTCGTTGATGATCATCTGTCTGGCTGCTGGGTGGCGGGGGGCGTGGGCTAGCCGTCAGATCTCGGCTGTGGCCGTCGGCGGCGGTTCAGTCCGTGGCCGTGAACCGGCCGGATGGGCTGGGTGGAGCTCCGGCGGATCATCCGGGGAAGCCGGTCACCTGGGAAAGCCGGCGAGCACATCCGCGGAGGCGGACAGCCCGAGCCGGGTCGCGCCGGCCTCGATCATCTCGATCGCCTTCTCGGTGGTGCGGATGCCGCCCGAGGCTTTGATGCCGAGCCGGCCACCCACGGCCGCCGCCATCGCCCGCACTGCGCGCACGCTGGCCCCGCCGGCCGGGTGGAAACCGGTGGAGGTCTTGACGAACTCGGCGCCGCCGGCCTCCGCTGCCCGGCAGGCGGCGCCGATGCTCTCGTCCGGCAGCAGGGCCGTCTCCAGGATGACCTTGAGCACGACGTCCGGCGGCACCGACAGCCGGACCTCGGTGATTTCGGTCTCGATCGCTCGCCAGTTCTCGTCCATCGCGTTGGCGATGTCGATGACCATGTCGATCTCCGTGGCGCCGTCCGCGACCGCCCGCCGCGCCTCCTCGGCCTTGATGACGGTCAGGTGCGTGCCGTGCGGAAAGCCGATGACAGAGGCGACGCCGAAGGCCGGCCTGACCTCACCGCGGTCCCGTCGGGTACTCGCGGCGGCCAGGTAGACATGGGTCGGCGCCACACAGACGGCACCGACACCCAGCTTGGCAGCCTCCCCGCACAGCGCGAGTATCTCCTCGCCGGTGGCGGACGGCTGTAGCAGTGTGTGGTCGACCATCCGGGCCACCTCGGCGCGCCGCAGGGTGGGGCGAGCGCCGGCGGCCGGTCGGGAGGGGGACTTCTCGGGTTCCTCGCCGGGACGGTCCGATCCTGCCGGAGCCGTTGTCATACGTTGCATCATTGCCGATCGCCCGGCTTCGCGTACGAGGAGTCCTTCCGTGCAGCTGCACATCGTCGACCATCCCCTCGCGGCCTCGTCGCTGACCGTCCTGCGGGACGAGCGCACGCCTCGGTCCCGGTTCCGGCCCGTCCTGTACGACCTGGCGATGATGCTCGTGTACGAGGCGACCCGTACGCTGCCGACGATGCCGGTCGCCGTCACGACTCCGCTGGCCACGACCTCCGGGGTGCGGCTGGCCGCGGAGCCGGTCGTCGTCCCGGTGCTGCGGGCCGGGCTCGGCATGCTGCCGGCGGCGCTCAACCTGCTTCCCGACGCCCACACCGCGTTCATCGGGCTCTCCCGCGACGAGACGACCTTCGAACCCACGGTCTACCTGGAGGCGGTGCCCAGCGATCTGGCCGGCCGCCCGGTGCTGCTGCTCGACCCGATGCTCGCCACCGGCGGTTCGGCCCTGCACTGTCTGCGGCTGCTCGCCGACCGCGGGGCGCGGGGCGTCACCGTGGTCTCCGTGGTGGCAGCACCGGAGGGCCTTGCGGCGCTGGAATCCGGTGGCCCTGCGGTCGGCACGGCGGACCTGACCGTTGTGACCGCCGTGGTCGACGAGAGATTGAACGAGACGGCCTATATTGTGCCCGGGCTCGGCGACGCGGGTGATCGGATCTTCGGCGAGATGTGATCTCCGTCGCGTCCGTCGAGCAGATTGCCCGCGGCCGTATGCAGGTGGAGCAGGCGTGCCGCGGCCTGGTCCCGAGCCGCGGGCACCGCGTCAACGGCATGCCCCGGCACCGGCTCCACGGTCTCGAGGTACACCTTCAGTTTGGGTTCNGTCCCGCTCGGGCGGAAGATCACCCGGTCCTCGTCGAGGAACAGCATGAGCACGTCGGCGGGTGGCAGAACCGGATGCGCCGCGTCGGCGCGGTCCACGGGGCGTGCGGGTCGAGGGGGAATGCCTCCCGCCGGTGCGTCCCCGTCCCGCGGACCGGCCAGCAGGTCACGGACCGCGGTGACGGGACGCCCGGCGAGGCTGGTCGGCGGCTGGGCCCGCAGGCGGTGCATCGTCTCGTCGATCTGGGTGACGTCGTCGAAGCGCGCCGAGCGTTGCCCCGTGAGATGGACACCGAGTCGTGCGGACAACTCGTCGAGCAGGTCTGGCAAGGTCCGGCCTCGTTGCTTCGCCCGCGCGGCGACCAGGGCGATGGCGAGGGCGGCGGTGATGCCGTCCTTGTCGCGGACCAGCTCCGGGGCGACGGCGTAGCCGAGTGCCTCCTCGTAGCCGAAGACCAGCCGCGCGTCCGCACGCATGATCCACTTGAATCCGGTCAGCGTCTCGGCGTAAGGAACGCCGACCTCGGCGGCCAGCGCACGCAGACCGGAGGAGCTGACGATGGTGGTCGCCACCGGACCGGGGCAGGAGTGCAGGACATGATCGGCGAGAAGCAGACCGACCTCGTCGCCGCTGAGTACCCGCCCTCCGACGGCGACGGCGCACCGGTCGGCGTCGGGATCGTTGGCGAGTACCAGATCGGCGTCGATGCGCTCGCCGAGCGCCAGAACCCGGTCCATCGCCCCCGCCTCCTCGGGGTTCGGCCACTGGACTGTCGGAAACTCCGGATCGGGTTCGGCCTGCTCGTGGACGACCCTGGGTGCGGCGAGACCCGCGGCGGTGAACACGGCGCCGAGAACGCCTGCGCCGACACCGTGCAACGGGGTGTACGCAACGGTCAGGGCCGTCGGGTCTGTGGTCACGTCTGTGCGTAGGTCGGTGGCTGTGGCGGTGGCGGTGGCGGTGGCGGTGGCTGCCCGGCCGGCCGTGGCCGCCGCGTGTATGTAGTCGTCGACGACATCCGCATCGAGCCTCCGCCAGGTCTCGGCGAGTGGGATCGCCCGGGCGGGGCCGGCAGCCGCGATCATTCCTTCGATCTCACGGTCCGCCGGAGCCACGAGCTGCGCTCCCCTCGCGGCGTCAGAGGAAGCATCACCCAGGTAGACCTTGTAGCCGTTGTCGGTGGCCGGATTGTGGCTGGCCGTGACCATCACGCCGGCGTCCGCGCCCAGCCTGCGCACGGCGAAGGCCAGCACCGGAGTGGGTAGCGGCCCGGGGAGTACCAGCGCCCGCAATCCGGCACCGGCGAACACCCGGGCGCTGTCGAGGGCGAACGCCTCGCTGCGATGCCGGGCGTCGTAGCCGACGACGACGGTCGCCGTCGAGGAATTCGGGGCCGCGGCCGAGCCCGGTGCGGCGTTCATGGAGCTCCCGGCCGTGGCCGGATCCGGCTTCGGTGCCGCCGGTGCTGGTGGTGCCGGTGCTGGTGGTGCCCTGCTCGTGAGCCAGGTGGCGAGTCCGGCGGCGGCGCGGCGCACCACGGCAGTGTTCATGCCGGCTGGACCGGCGCGCAGTGGCCCGCGCAACCCGGCTGTGCCGAACCGCAGCGGTCCGTGGAAACGTGTGGTCAGTTCCGCGAGCAGCGTGGCATCGTGACCCGCGCCGTCGCGCAGCCGGGCCAGTTCGGCCCGGTCGGCGGGATCCGGATCATCGTTCAGCCAGGCCTCGACCTGCTCGGCGAGCGGGCTGGGCAGGGACGTCGGGCTGGGCAGGGACGTCGGGCTGGGCAGGGACGTCGGGCCGGGCAGGGACGTCGGGCCGGGTCGGGACGCGGACGGCATCGCGATTCCGCCGCGGTCCTACAGCCGGGTGACGATGTCGGCGAGCAGGATACCCAGGCGTTCCGCGGCGGCGGCTCCCGCGGTCAGCACCTCGAGATGATCCAGCGGCTTGCCGCTCATCCCCGCCGCGAGGTTGGTGACCAGGGACAGGGCCAGCACCTCCGCTCCGGCGGCCCGCGCCGCGATCGTCTCGTGCACGGTCGACATGCCGACCAGGTCGGCTCCCAGGAGCCGCAGCATGCGGATCTCCGCGGGTGTCTCGAAGTGCGGACCGGGCAGTCCCGCATACACCCCTTCGGTCAGGGTGGGATCGACCTCGCGGGCAAGCGTCCGTAGCCGGGGGGAATAGGCGTCGGTCAGGTCGGTGAACGCCGGGCCGACCAGGGGCGAGCGGCCGGTCAGGTTCAGATGGTCAGCGACGAGGACGGGCTGGCCGACGTACATGTCCGCGCGCAGACCGCCGGCGGCGTTCGTCAGTATGACGGTCGACGCGCCGGCCGCACAGGCCAGGCGGACCGCGTGGACCACCCGGGACAGGTCATGGCCCTCGTACGGATGCACGCGACCCAGATAGATCAACAGGCGNCGGTCGCCGAGCTGGACGGAGCGTGCGGTCGGCTTGTGCCCGGGAACGTCGGTGTTGGAGGGGAAGCCGCCGAGTTGGGTAAACGTGACCTCGGTGACGTCGGTCGCCTGCCGGGACAGTACATCGGCGGCCGGGGGCCAGCCCGATCCCAGCACAATCGCGATGTCGTGCCGGTCGGCTCCGGTCAGCTCGGCCAGGGTGGCGGCCGAGGCCGCCGCATTCGGTTCGTCCGCCTGTGCCCTCACCCGGCGACTGTACGGGGTGTGTGGAGGACACTGACGCCCGTGCCCCTGATACCGTCCCACCGTCGTCTCCCGGCAGTGCCCCTGGAGTCCGGCGAGTTCACCGAGGTCGTGCTGCGCGGTCGGCTCACCGACCCGAGCGGACCCGGACGGTTCACGGCGAAGGTCGAATCCTTCGTCGGACACCGGTTCGGGGCCTCGCGCTGGATCGTGCTGACCGATCGGCGGCTGCTGGTCCTCGCCCCCTTCCCGCGGGAGGGCGACTGGTTCGACGTCGTCTTCGACCGTCGTGAGGTGACGGCGTCCCGAGGCGTCAAGCACGGAGATGTGATCACCGTCGAGCTCACCACTCCCCGCGGCCGTCAGGTTCTGCGCATCCCGGCCCGGCTACGCGGGGAGGCGAGCCGTTTCATCCGCGCGCTGCGCTAACAGTGAACGATCTCGCCGTGCGGCCTGTGCGGCCTGTGTGGCCCGTGCGGCCGCCGGGAGCGGCGGTCTCGCGGTTACCGGCCGATAGGGTCAGGACTGGATCCCGCGACGGGCGCGGTGACATCGCCACACATCTGGCGAGAAAAGTACCCGGCGGGCCGGACCAGACTGCGATGGGAACAACGGATCGATGACTACGACCCAGTCGACCACCGGCGAGCTACCGATCCCGGTGGCGGGGGCCGCCACCTCGGGCGGGCGGCAGCGCACGGCCATGCGCACACATATGTGCGGTGATCTGCGATCGGATCACGTTGACCAGACCGTGACGGTGTGTGGCTGGGTGGCGCATCGCCGTCAGCATGGCCAGTCGCTGACCTTCGTCGACCTGCGTGACCATTCCGGGATCATTCAGGCGGTCGTCGACGGCTCGGTCGACGTCCGGACCGAGTACGTATTGCGGATCACCGGTACCGTCGCCGTCCGCCCGGAGGGGACCGCGAACCCCGCCCTGGCCACGGGCGAGGTCGAACTACGCGACTGCGAGGTGCAGGTGCTCTCGGTCGCGACACCGCCGCCGTTCCCGCTGGACGATCGAGCCGACTCCGTCGATGAGGCCACTCGTCTCGCCTACCGCTATCTCGATCTGCGCCGTGACCGGATGCAGCGCAACCTGCGGATCCGCTCGGCGGTTCTTGCGGCGATGCGCTCGGCGCTTGCCCCGCTGGACTTCGTCGAGGTCGAGACGCCGCTGCTGATGCCCTCGACCCCGGAGGGAGCACGGGAGTTCATCGTTCCGTCGCGCCAGTTCCCAGGCAGTTTTTACGCCCTCCCGCAGTCACCCCAGCTTTTCAAGCAGCTGCTCATGGTGGGTGGGACGGATCGCTATTTCCAGTTCGCCCGGTGCCTGCGCGACGAGGACCTACGGGCCGACCGGCAGTACGAGTTCACCCAGCTCGACCTCGAGATGAGCTTCGTGGACCAGGACGACGTGCTCGACGTGACGTCGGCGGCGGTTTTGGCCGCGGCCCGGGCGGTGACCGGCGGCCCCGTGCCGCCGATCGAGCGGATGTCCTGGCACGAGGCGATGAACCGCTTCGGGGTCGACAAGCCGGACCTGCGGTTCGGCATGGAACTCGTAGAGCTGACCGCGGTCTTCGCGGGTAGCGGTTTCAAGGCGTTCGCCGGGGCCGAGGCCGTCAAGGGAATCCGCGTACCCGGCGGATCGGCCTCGCACAACCGGCGCAAGCTCGACGATCTCACNGCGCGGGCGAAGGGACTGGGCGCGAAGGGCCTGGTCTGGATGCGGGTCGGTCCCGGCGGTGAACTGGAGTCCCCGGTGGCGAAGTTTCTCTCCGCCGAGGAACTCGCCGGCATCGTCGCGGCAACCGCGGCGGTGGCGGGAGACCTTCTTCTCCTGGTCGCCGACGAGTGGGCGACCACCTGCGAGGTACTCGGCCAGCTTCGCAACGATCTGGGCCGCCCACCGGCCGGCGAAGGTCCGTTGCGGTTCGTGTGGGTCGTCGACTTCCCGCTGTTCGTCGGGGTGGACCCTGGCACCGGACGGCCGAAGCCGGGGCATCACCCCTTCACCCGTCCGCACCCCGACGATGTGGACAAGCTGGAGACCGATCCGCTCGCGGTGCGTAGCCGGGCGTACGATCTGGTGCTCAACGGCTGGGAACTCGGATCCGGTTCGATCCGGATCCATGAGAGCGGTCTCCAGCAGCGCATCTTCGGGATCCTCGGAATCTCGCCGGCGGAGGCGAAGGCTCGATTCGGCTTCTTCCTCACCCCTTTTGGCTACGGGGCACCACCGCACGGCGGATTCGCGGTGGGGATCGACCGGTTGGTGGCGATCCTCGCCGGTGAGGAGAACATCCGGGAGGTCATCGCCTTTCCCAAGACCCAGTCGGGACTCGACCCGTTGACGGGCGCCCCGACGCCCGTGACCGATCGTCAGCTGCGTGAGCTGGGGGTGCGGGTGGTCACGGCACCGGCACCGGCACCGGGACAGGGGCNGGGCCCGGTAGCCGTCTGAGTGCGTCGGGCCTGGCCGATGAGCGGTGCGGTGGTCGGGGCCGGGCATTGCCGCGACCAGGCCTTTGGCCAGCTTCCCCGGTGGGGTGGTGGGGTAGGAACGGGCCGAATGGGGTAGTCACCTTCTGCTGCCCGTGAGCCGAGCCGGTGGGTGACGGCTGTCTGGTGCTGTTACCGACCCCGAGCTGTTACCGACCCCGAGACCCGACCCCAGGAGGCCAGGTGCAGATCCCTTTCTCGTCGTCGTCGAGCACCAGTCTCGGCATCGAATGGGAGCTGCAGCTCGTCGACCAGCAATCGCGCGAACTTCGCGGCGAGGCCAGCGGGATTCTTCACGAGCTGCGGGCGAAGGTCGGGGAGTGCGAGGCGGCCAAGGCCAAGCACGAGCTGTTCGAGTCGACCATCGAGGTCATCACCGGGGTCTGCGACTCGGTGGAGGAAGCGACCGCGGACCTGTCTGGAACCGTCTCGCTGCTGCGCGATCTGGCGGAACGGCGCGGGATCGGGCTGATGTGCAGCGGCACGCACCCAGCCAGTGACTATATGGGACAGCGCATCACCGAGGATCATCGCTATTTCCGGTTGGTCAGCCAGATGCAGTGGTTGGCCCGGCGGCTGCTCATCTTCGGCGTCCACGTACATGTCGGAGTGCGGTCTGCGGACAAGGCCATGCCGATCGTGAACGCTCTGATGGCCTATGTCCCACATTTTCTCGCCTTGTCGGCGTCGTCGCCCTACTGGCTGGGCGGAGACACCGGGCTGGCCTCATCGCGATCACAGGTCTTCGCGAGCCTGCCCACCGCGGGGCTGCCGTACCCGTTGGAGGACTGGCCGGGTTTCGAGTCGTTCATGGAGACACTGATTGTCTCCGGCACCATCGAGACGATCCGCGAGGTCTGGTGGGACATCCGTCCACATCCCAACTTCGGCACCGTGGAACTGCGGGTCTGCGATGGTCTGCCGTCCCTGATGGAGGTGGGGGCGGTTGCGGCTCTCGCGCAGTGCCTGGTTGACCGCATGAACACCCAGATCGATCGTGGGTATCGTCTCCCGACCCCGCAACGATGGCTCGTGCAGGAGAACAAGTGGCGGGCGGCCCGGNACGGNCTGGACGCGCAGATCATCGTCGATGGTCGGGGCGGNATCCGGCCGGNCCGGGNTGACATCACCGATCTCGTGGAGGATCTGCTTCCGGTCGCCCACCGTCTCGGTTGTTCATCCGAGCTCTCCGACACGCTGACCATCCTGCGGACGGGCGCGAGCTATATCCGGCAGCGGGACGCCGCCCGGCGGGCCGGTGGAGATCTCACCCGGGTCGTCGATACCCTTCTCGAAGAGATGAACACCGGCCGTCCGGTAGTCGACGGCTAGACACGCCGGCGAATACCCCGAACCGCCTGCGTTCAGGGCCCGCGTGGCGTGTGCAGGGAGGAGCCCGGCCGGCAGATGAAGGTTGACGAGACCGCGGCGGTCGCCGGGTGGGTGGCCGCGCACGAATCCGAGCTGATCGCGTTGCGTCGCGATCTCCACGCTCACCCGGAGCTCGGCCGGCAGGAGCACCGCACCGCCGAGCAGGTCGAGGCGCGGCTTCGGGCCGCGGGACTGTCGCCGCAGCGCCTGCCGGACCTTCCTGGCCTGTGGTGTGACATCGGTGCCGGCGTCGATCATGATCCAGGCGCTCCCGTGATCATGCTGCGGGCNGACATGGACGCTCTTCCGCTCTCGGATATCAAGGACGTGCCGTACCGCTCCACCGTTCCGGGTGTGGCTCACGCCTGCGGACATGACGTACACACGACCGTGGCGCTCGGCGCCGGACTCGCGCTTGCCGAGGTCGCACGCGTGTCCACGCTGCCCGGGACCGTGCGCCTGGTGTTCCAGCCCGCGGAGGAGCTCATGCCGGGCGGCGCGTTGGACATCATCGACGCGGGCGTGCTGAAGCCGGTGACCACGGCGATCGCGCTGCACTGCGATCCGGCGCTCGACCTGGGCATGATCGGTCTGCGGACGGGTCCGATCACCTCTGCCGCCGATGCCGTCGAAATCACGCTGGCCGGGCCCGGCGGTCACACCTCCCGGCCACAGAACACAGTCGACCTGGTGTACGCGCTCGTCCGCCTTGCGGCCGATCTCCCTGCCGCGTTGGGGCGACTGGTCGATCCCAGGTCGGCGCTCTCCCTGGTCTGGGGTCAGGTGCAGGCGGGAACCGTTGCCAACGCCATCCCTCGTACCGGTCAGCTTCGAGGCACGGTCCGCACCCTGTCCCGGGAGACCTGGGAGAGCGTGCCGGCGCTGGTCACTCAGGTTGCCGAGCAGCTCGTCGCACCGTACGGAGCACAGATCGTGGTCGACTACCGCCGTGGCGTGCCGCCCGTGGTGAACAGCGTGGATGTCGTCGAGGTCCTNCGGACCGTCGTCGACCGCGTGTTTGGTCATGGGGCCTCCACCATGGTGGCGCAATCGCTTGGTGGCGAGGACTTCGGTTGGTATCTGAACCACGTGCCGGGGGCCTTGGCCCGATTGGGCACTCGGACACCCGGCGGCCACACCTACGACCTTCACCAGGGCAGCTTCGACGTGGACGAGAGGGCGATCGGTGTGGGCGTGAAGCTGCTTGCCGGCGCGGCTCTCGATCTGCTGACCCATACGCCCCCGGCGCCGTGACGCTACGTCCGCCTCTGTCCGGATCCGCGGCCGCGCCTCATGGTGTGATGCGTCACGCTGCCGTGATGCGTCACGCTGCCGTGATGCGTCACGCTGCCGTGATGCGTCATGCGGTCGGTCGCGAACGGAGTTCGGCCACGTAATCGGCGGGTGCCCCGGCCTTCTCCGCGGAATCGGCGATCATCTCGAGGTACCGGCGCGACGGGAGTCCTCCCTCGTAGGCGTCGAGAACATAGGTCCAGGCGAGGGCCTCCCCATCAAGGGTGGAGACCCGCACCCGGATGCGGGTGTACAGGCCGGTGTCCGCGCCCTCCCAGACGTCGAGCCGTTCCAGGTCGTAACGGTCGAGGTCGTACAGAAGGACGTACGCGTGAGCACCCGGAGCCTCGACGATGGTCGGCAAGGCTCCATCCCAACCGACGTTTTCACCGCCGAACGTGAGACGCCAGCCATTGATCCATCCAGTGCCGGTCACGGGCGAGTGCGGGGCCCGCTCCTTCATCTGCGCCGGGTCGAGGTTGCCGGCGTAAGCCGCGTACAAGGTCATTGTGATCTCTCGGAGGGTTACGGTGCGTGATTGTAACTGTAATTTCCGCTCATGAAAGGAGGAAGATGGCCCTACCTGACATCGCCGATGTCGGACTCCGTCTGCGATCCTACGGAGCCTCCCGCACCGGCAGGAGAGCGGCCGCGGCGGCGGGGCAAGATGATAAGGAAGCGATACCGGATCGGGAGGGCACGTGACTCGCATCGTCATTCTTGGTGGAGGGCCCGGAGGCTACGAGGCGGCTCTCGTCGGCGCCTCACTCGGCGCGACGGTCACCGTCATCGACTCGGAGGGGGTCGGTGGTGCCTGTGTGCTCACCGACTGCGTTCCCTCCAAAACCTTGATCGCAACTTCGGAGACCATGACGAACCTCGCTCTAGCTCCCGGCCTGGGTGTCCGCCCGCATAGTCTTGGCTCTGGGCCGGAACCGGNGTTGCCCCCCGTGGCCTGGGGGATCAGTACCGGCACGGACTCGGGCACCCGGCCGCTCACGCCCCCGGAGGTCGTCAATGTGGATGCGGAGCAGGTGTACGAACGGGTCCGTGATCTAGCCAAGGCCCAGTCCCTGGACATCGAGCGCCGGCTCGAGCGCGAGAAGGTCGATGTCGTGCACGCCTCTGGGCGCCTCGTCGGGCCGCACGCAGTCGAGACCAGCACCGGTGAAACCTTCGTCGGTGATGTGATTTTGATCGCGACCGGCGCCTCACCACGCGACCTCCCCACGGCCCGGCCAGATGGTGAGCGGATTCTCACCTGGCGCCACCTCTACGACCTCAAGGAGATACCCGAACATCTGGTCGTCGTCGGTTCCGGCGTCACCGGAGCCGAGTTCGCCAGCGCGTATCGGGCGCTTGGCGCCGAGGTCACGCTGGTTTCCTCGCGCGAACGCGTGCTGCCGGGGGAGGACCCGGATGCCGCCCGGGTCATCGAGGATGTGTTCGTGCGGCGTGGGATCGAGGTGCTCAACCGATCGAGGGCGGCGTCGGTACGGCGCATCGGGGACGGTGTGATCGTCGAGCTGACCGACGGCCGGACCGTTACGGGAAGCCACGCTCTGATGGCGGTTGGTTCGGTACCACGCACCAAGGGCCTGGGACTGACTGACGTGGGGGTACGGCTTGGGCCTGGTGGGCATGTGAACGTGGACCGGATGTCGCGGACCTCGGTGCCGGGTGTCTACGCGGCCGGTGACTGCACCGGAGTCCTCCCGCTCGCATCGGTCGCCGCGATGCAGGGGCGTATCGCCATGTGGCACGCCCTCGGCGAGGCCGTCACACCCTTGCGGCTCGGGACGGTGTCGTCCAACATCTTCACCGAGCCGGAAATCGCCACCGTCGGAGTCACGCAGGTGATGAAGGACACCGGGGCAGTCGCAGCCGAGGTGACCACAGTTCCACTCTCGCGGAATCCGCGGGCGAAGATGATGGGTATTGAGGACGGCTTCGTGAAACTGTTCTGCCGTCCGGGGAGTGGAAGTGTGCTTGGCGGTGTCATTGTCGCGCCGCGTGCATCCGAACTCATCCTCTCTATCTCGCTCGCGGTCGAACACGGTCTGACCGTCGATCAAATCGCACATACGTTCTCGATCTACCCGTCGCTCTCCGGATCGATCACCGAGGCGGCTCGCGTCCTGCGTACGCGCGACTTCTTCGCGGGATTCGACAACCCAGAGTGAGCAGGGGCCCGGCAGGGCCGCGCGCGGCACCTCCTGCCATCTTGGGCTGCCGTGTTGGGCCGCGGACGGCAGTCGCCGCTGCCGGGCGCTGCCCGCAGACGCAGACGAGTGGCGCGGGCACCGACCCGTCCCGACTCTCATGACGAAGGTCGGCGCGGCGAGTACTGCCGACGCCTGCCTGTGGAGAAGGCTACGAGTTGTCCCCGTCCCCCTCGTCCTCATCGTCGCTCGTGGGGAAAATTGGAGGAAAGCCATGCTGTTCCAGCCGGCGGTTCCGGAAGAACCCGCTGGTGGCGAAGCCGAGCCCGATCCCAGAAATCAGAAGAAACGCGACGACGATGGCTCGGACTTCGAGCTCACCGGGCAGCAGGGCAAAGATCAGCGCGAAGGGCAACATCAGCAGGAAGGGCCGTGTCGCCTGGCGCAGCCTCCAGCCGGGGCCGGTGAGGTCATGCGAGACCCAGTCGTTGTAGGCCGGAGGAAGGGTCCCCCCAAGCAGGTAGTGCACTCGCCCGGTCAGCGGTGGTCGCTGAACGACCGGGCGGGCCACCGCCAGCTTCCGGTCCTGGCCGCTCACCGTCGGGCTGTCGTTACCGTCCATACCTCGCAGCCTATGAAGTCTGCGGTGGAGAGGTGGCAGTCGACGGTGGGCAGGTCGAGCTTCAGTGTGCTCTAGTCTTTGATCTCACAGAGCACGGTGCCGCTGGTGACAACGGCGCCGACGGTCGCAGCCAGTCCGGTGACCGTGCCATCCCGATGCGCGTTGATCGGCTGTTCCATCTTCATCGCTTCCAGAACAATGATCAGATCACCCGCGGAAACGGTGTCGCCGTCGTTGACCGCGACCTTCACGATGGTGCCCTGCATGGGACTGGCCAGGGCGTCGCCCGTGACCCTGGCCGCCGCCGTGCCGCGAGCGCGCCGCTTGGGCGCCGCTCCCCGGGAAGCGGCGACGGGGGCAGAACCGAATCCGGCGGGTAGCACGACTTCGAGGCGTTTGCCGCTCACCTCGACAACCACGGTCTCCCGCGGCTCGGGGGTGGTGTCGGCCTCAGTCCCTCCCGCGAAGGCCGGGATGGTGTTGTCGAACTCGGTTTCGATCCAGCGGNTGTGGATACGGAAAGGCTCTGCGGCGTCCTCCGGGGCGAAGGCGGGATCCCGTACGACCGCGCGGTGGAACGGCAGCGCCGTCGCCATTCCCTCGATGACCATCTCATCGAGGGCACGCCGAGCCCGCTGCAGAGCTTCCTGCCGGGTTGCTCCGGTGATGATGAGCTTTGCGAGCAGGGAGTCGAAGGCGCCGCCGATGACGCTGCCGCTTTCGATGCCGGTATCGAGCCGGACGCCGGGGCCGGCCGGCGCGATCAGCTTGGTGACCGTGCCGGGTGCGGGAAGGAAGTTACGGCCGGGATCCTCACCGTTGATGCGGAATTCGATGGAGTGACCGCGAGGAGCCGGATCGGTGAAGTCGAGTGCCTCACCCTCGGCGATACGGAACTGGGCACGAACCAGGTCCACTCCGGAGACCTCTTCGGTCACCGGATGCTCGACCTGGAGGCGGGTGTTGACTTCAAGGAAGCTGATCATGCCATCGCGGGCGACGAGGAACTCGACGGTCCCGGCCCCGACATAGCCGGCTTTCTTGCAGATCGCCCTCGAGGCGTCGTACAGCGAGTGGAGCTGAGCCTCCGAGAGAAACGGTGCCGGCGCCTCCTCCACGAGCTTCTGGTAACGGCGCTGGAGTGAGCAGTCGCGGGTACCGACCACGACGACGTTGCCGTGCGTATCCGCCAGGATCTGGGTCTCGACGTGGCGCGGCTGGTCCAGATACCGCTCGACGAAGCATTCCCCGCGACCGAACGCCGCGACCGCCTCCCGGACGGCACTGTCAAACAGTTCGGGGAGCTCCTCCGCGGTCCAAGCGACCTTCAGTCCGCGCCCTCCGCCACCAAAAGCGGCCTTGATGGCAACCGGAAGGCCGTACTGCCCGGCGAAGGTGACAACCTCATCGACGCCGGCCACGGGGTCTGCGGTGCCGGGCGCGAGCGGCGCGCCGACCGCTAGTGCAATATGCCGGGCCGCGGTCTTGTCTCCGAGACGGCGGATGGCCTCCGGCGGCGGGCCGATCCAGGTGAGGCCTGCGGAGATCACGGCCTCCGCGAAGTCCGCATTCTCCGAGAGAAAACCGTATCCCGGGTGGACGGCGTCGGCCCCGGAGGACTCGCAGGCATCGAGAATTTTGTCGATGCGCAGGTACGAATCACCAGGGGTCGCGCCTCCCAACGCAAATGCCTCGTCAGCAACGCGTACGTGCAGGGCATTGATATCTGGTTCCGCGTAGACTGCGACGCTGGTGTATCCGGCGTCGCGGCAGGCGCGGGCCACTCGAACCGCGATTTCTCCCCGATTGGCGATGAGGATCTTACGCACGTCGCTCCCGTCCTCGTCCGGCCTGCCTGCGTGTAGGTGAGTCGGGCCGCACATTTTGCTGTCATTGTACCCAGATGTGATGCTGCAGACATCCCGACGTCATGTCTATCGGTTGATCACCAGTCGGCTCGAGTGCGCGCACCCGGCGTCATCCCGGACCTTTGCCACGCCCCCGGTCCGGTGGTGAGACTGCCACGGAGCGCCAGCGTCGGGCTGGCCCAGGACGAACGGCGGGNGGCCGGNGCCGACGAGGGAACGGCGCGAGCCGTCAGGAGCGCCACCACGGCGGCGATCTCCTCCGGCGTCGCCTCACCGCGGATCAGCTGCAGCCGAGGCTGACTCGCCCGCCTGTCATCGTCCTGAACCACGTTTTTCTCCTCGGTACCTCGAGTAGCTGGTGCGTCGTACGTATGCCGTCCGTGGGCCCGCGGCCCGGGAGATCTCCGCCGCGGGCGGATTCCCCTTCCGGCGAGCCGGCGACGGCAGATCCCGCCTATAGCGGGATGTTGCCGTGCTTCTTCGGTGGCAGGGATTCACGCTTGGTACGCAGCAGACGCAGTGCTCGAATGAGCTCGCGCCGCGTTTCCGACGGGCTGATGACCGCGTCGAGATAGCCCCGTTCCGCCGCGATGTAAGGGGTCGCGAAGTGATCGGTGTAGTCTTGGATCAGCTCGGCCCGACGAGTCTCCGGTGACTCGGACCTGGCTAGATCCCGTCGATAGATGATGTTGACGGCACCCCGGGCGCCCATCACCGCGATCTCGGCGGTTGGCCAGGCAAGGTTGATGTCCGCCCGCAGGNGCTTGGACCCCATGACGTCGTAGGCACCGCCGTAGGCCTTCCGAGTGATCACCGTCACTTTCGGTACGGTGGCCTCTGCGTAGGCGTAGANCAGCTTGGCGCCACGGCGAATGATGCCGTTCCACTCCTGGGAGGTGCCGGGAAGGAAGCCGGGGACGTCGACCAGAGTCAGCACCGGGATGTTGAATGCGTCGCAGGTCCGGACGAACCGGGCGGCCTTCTCGCTGGCGTCGATGTCGAGGGTGCCGGCGAACTGCATCGGCTGGTTGGCGACCACCCCGATAGAACGTCCATCCACCCGGCCGAATCCGACGATCATGTTCTGGGCGAACTGAGCGTGGACCTCGAGAAAGTCACCCTCGTCGAGGACCCGCTCGATGATCTGGTGCATGTCGTACGGAGTGTTCGGGGAGTCGGGGATGAACGTGTCGAGATCCGGGTCGATCTCGGCGTCCAGATCGTCCACGGCGTCGTAGCTCGGGGCGTCGTCGAGATTGTTCGACGGAAGGAACGACAGCAGCGCACGGGCGAGTTCGAGGCACTCCGTCTCGTCGGCCGACTGGAAGTGCGCGACACCGCTGCGGGAGTTGTGGGTGTGTGCGCCACCCAGTTCCTCCATGCCCACGTCCTCGCCGGTGACCTCCTTGATCACGTCGGGGCCGGTGATGAACATGTGGCTGGTCTGGTCGACCATCAGGGTAAAGTCGGTGATCGCCGGAGAGTACACGGCGCCACCGGCGCATGGCCCCATGATCAGTGAGAGCTGTGGGACGACGCCGGAGGCCATCACGTTGCGGTAGAAGATTTCGCCGTACAGACCGAGGGAGACGACACCCTCCTGGATACGCGCTCCGCCGGAGTCGTTGATGCCCACGACGGGGCAGCCCGTCTTCAACGCAAGATCCATGATTTTGACGATCTTCTCACCGAAGACCTCACCCAGGCTGCCACCGAAAACGGTGAAGTCCTGGCTGAACACGCAGACCTGCCGGCCGTCGACAGTCCCGTACCCGGTCACCACGCCGTCGCCGTACGGCCGGTTGGCCTGGACGCCGAAGTCGTGCGCGCGATGGCGGGCGAAGGCGTCGGTCTCGACGAACGACCCGGGGTCGAGGAAGGCCTCGACCCGTTCGCGGGCTGTCATCTTGCCCTTGGCATGCTGCGCGTCGACCGCTCGCTGGGACCCGGCGTGGACGGCATCATCGTTCACGCGCCGCAGGTGGGCGAGTCGGCCTGCGGTGGTGTGCGGGTCGGGAGCGGAATCCTCTGCGGACGCGGGAAGAGCCATAACCGGCAGCGTACGACCCCCGTGGGTCCACGCGTGTGATTGATGTGCAGCGGATCTCACCGGATAGGCGAGATTCGTGGGCCTCCGGCGAGTTGACCGTATCCCGGATCAGCTCGCCGATCGTCCGCCGATCGTCCGCCGATCGTCCGAGTCGCCGACGGGTGACCGGACGGTCTGGCAGGGTGGACCGGTGCCACCCTCGAAGGAGCCCGCACCCGCGGGACCCTCTCCCGAGCAGCCCGCGTCCGGCAAGCTCCCGTCCGGCAAGCCCTCGCCGGCGTCCCCTCGGGCCCGCCCTGCCGGAGAGGGGCGATTCTCGTCCGTCGGAACACGTGAACCGCTGGACGCCGCACGCCTCGCGGCCCGTGCCGCCGCGGTCGGTCTCGACCTGACGGTGGTAGAGGAGACCGACTCGACCAACGCCGCGCTGGCGCGCATCGCCCGGGGCGAAGACACCGCCCGGGGCGAAGACACCGCCCGGGGCGAAGACACCGCCCGCGGCCGGGGACGGGTTCTCGTCGCCGAACGGCAGACGGCGGGTCGTGGTCGGCTCGACCGATCATGGGAGTCTCGCCCTGGTGCCGGGTTGACGGTCTCGCTGCTGCTGCAACCCCGGCTACCGATGTCACTGTTCGGCTGGCTGCCCATGGTGGTCGGAACCTCGCTTCTGGCGACGCTACGCGAGGTGGCGGCGGTTCCCGCAGTCCTGAAATGGCCCAATGACGTTCTCGTTGACGATGCGAAGCTCGCCGGCATCCTGGTCGAGGTCGTCCAGGTCCCACTATCGTCACCCTCGGTGATTATCGGTTTTGGGTTGAATGTCATGGCGGAGCGTGACGAGCTCCCGGAGCGGTCGACAAGCCTGCTGCTCAGCGGCGCGCTTCCGGCGGCTCTGGACCGGACCGAGCTGCTCGGGGTGGTACTCGCGGATCTCGTCGGGGCGATCACTGGCTGGGAGGCCGACCCGCAAGCGGCTCGCGCGGAGTACCTACGGGTGTGCGCGACGATCGGCAGGCGGGTGCGCGTCGAGCTGCCGGACGGTTCGGCGGNGCTCGGGNCCGCCACCNACGTTGACCCCNACGGCCGGCTCGTCGTCAACGGGCGACCCTACAGCGCCGCCGACATCGTTCACCTGCGGTGACGAGGGACCCGGCAGTGATCTGTCCGCCCGAGATGCGACGATCGTTGCCGTGGCGTTTCCCGACGATATCCTCACCCAGGACGAAGAGGTTGTCCTTCATGTGCACCCGCACTGGGTCAGCCTGGTAGTCCCGGCGTTCTGGACGGTTGCCGCCCTCCNTTTCGCCGTGCTGGGGGTTTTCTTCGCACCCGGAGGGGTGTTGCAGAAGCCCATCCAGTATCTCGTGCTTCTGGTCGCCTTCGGTGCGATCGGTTACCTGAGTGTGATGCCATGGTTACGTCGGATGACGACCCATTACGTCGTGACGAACCATCGACTGGTGATCCGCGAAGGGGTCGTCACGCGGGTCGGGCGTGACGTCCCGCTCGCCTGGTTGGTTGGCGCGACGGTGCAGCAGAACGTCATCGACCGGCTTCTGGGCTCGGGTGAGCTGATCATTGAGGCGGTGGGGCAGCGGGGCCGGGTCAGCCTGTCGTGTATGCCGCACGCCGAGCGGGTGCAGGAAACCCTCGCCGATCTCTCCGCGCCCTACCAGTCACGGGGCTATCCGGGGGCCTGACGCCGGGACGGCCGGAGGCGGTAAGCACGGCAGATCCGTCACACCGGATCGAACTCCCGCCACCATGCGAGCAATTTGTCGGCCTGCGGATCCTCCGTGGCGAAGCCGAGACGCTCGTCGTCAACCGTCCAGAACACCGAGAACCGGCCGGGTCTTGCATCGCACAGGAAGGTGCCACGGCGTCGGGAGCCGCGTGCCCAGCGTTCGATGCCGGTCTGTCCCTGATAACAGTCGCCGACGTCGGCGAGGGCTGCGGACCGGCGGGCGATGTCGCGGGTCAGGGCCGAGGCGTCCCGGTAACGCAGGACGAGGATTCGAGCGGGGGCTGGAGCGTCGGTCGCCACCCCGGGGACGCAGCTGAGGGCCGCCTCCACGCCATCGGGTACCGCCTGTCCCTCGCTGGGCGGCGCACTCGTGCATTCGTCGACCGCGAACGGCTTGAGCGAGGACCGCAGCCGGGCCTCGGCGGCGTCGAGCGTCGGGCCCGGCGACGGTCCGACGCCGGGCCCTCCGGAGGCCACGGTGCCTGCGGTGCCCGTCGTGCCGGACGCCGACGGGTGGCGACCGGCGGGGCTGTCGCTCGGATCGTGGGTCACGGCGAGTCCGATGGTGATGCCACTCGCGATCAGAGCCGCGATGATCAGGACGATCGCGGTGAGGGGTCCACGACGCCACCACGAGCCGGTTCCACCGGATGGATCCTCGTCACCGTCGGCCGGATTCCGCGGGAATCCGTCTTCGGAACCGTTCACAGGTATCCGGCCTCCCGAGGAAGGTCAGCTCAATGGCGGAGTGGATCGAACGACTTCCACCATCTGTTGAGGTTACCCGGATCTTGATCATCCGCGGAGAACGCGATTCGATAGTCGTCGTAGGNCCAGAACTCGTAGAAACGCTTCGCGAAGAAGTAGCACAGCCGGGTGCCACCGGTCGACTCGGCCGGCGAGCTCCACTGCTCCGAGCTCTGCTGGCCATCGTCGCAGTTCCCCTCGTCATAGTAGTACGTTTCACGGGCGCCGATCTGCCGGTCCATGGCGGACTGACTCGGGAAGTGGAAGGCGGTGACCTCGATGCCGCTGGAATCCTTGCAGACGAGGGCGGCGTCGGCGTAGGCGCTGTCACGGTGTGCGGGGACGGCGCATCCCGTCATGACGACCGGGTTCAGTAGTGAGCGGAGGATCTCCTGTGGATTGCCGGCCGGCTGNCCNCCGCNCCCCGACGCTTCGATGGTCGATGTTCTGGCGACGGATTGTCCGCTCGTCGTGTCGGCGCCGTCCCCGCCGGTGAAGACGACGACTCCGAGCAGGATCACCAGGGTCAGGAGGAGACCGCCGCCCGCGAACAGCAGGCGTCGATCCACGCTGACCTCGTGCCGGGAGGCCGTGCCGCGCTTGGCCATGGGGGCCAGGGGGGCCACGGCGCGCTCGGTGAGCCCGGGTCCGGCCGCGCCGGCGGGGATTCCCGTCGGGTGGACGGGCGGCTCCGGCGGAAGTCCCGGCAACAGCCCCGGTAACGACGAGGGCCGTCTGGAATCCGCAGGCGCGCCGAGCCGCACGGCGGTGGCCGTGTCGACCGAGGGGGCGGACGTGCCGAGGAGATTGACGGGCGCCGACGCTGGAAAGCCGCCGGTCGGGACAGGCGTCCCGCCCGTCAACGGGTGGTCGGCGGGTGATACGGGAAGCGGAGATGCGCCGGATGTGACCGGAGTTCCGCTCACCGAAGGGAATCCGTTCGGCGGGTTGACACCGATTGTCGCTCCGGGAGTTGGCGCCGGATAACCGATGGGCGGTGCGGACGGCTCGGCCTGCGCGTCAACGCCGTTCGTGGACCTGCCCCGGGCCTCGAAGGCTCCGAGGAAGGCCGTGTCACCGTTCGTGCCGAGCCCGGTGCCGGTTTCGGCCGCGAGGGTTCCGGGCTGGTTCGCGAGGGTTCCGGGCTGGTTAGGGTCGCCGCCCTGGATGCCGGGCCGTCCGGTGGGCGGGGTCAGGCGATAGGTGAGGTCGCCGTCGTCCGGCCACGGTGACGATGGGGTGTGGTGTGGGGACATCGACACTCCGGAGGACGTCTGAGGTCCCGAAGGCAGGGGGGGCCGAAGGCCACCGGGGAGTCAGAGCTGCCGGATCTGGTTGGCGAGCCGTAGTAGAGCGGACCGGGCGGGCCGGCCATGCCTGTGGGTGGCCCGGGGGGGCCCGGGGGGCCGGGAGGTCCCTGCGTCCCCGACCGAGCCGGCAGGCCAGGCGGTCCCTGCCCGCCCGGACCAGGCTGGTCCGCCCGGGCGGACCAGGCGGGGGGGCCGGTGGGCGGGGCGGAGCCGGGCGGGGCGAGAGATTCGGGTGGCCCGGGGGGAGCGGGAGGCCATGACGGAGTGGAGGGCGCGGGCGGCCCCGGCAGGCCACCCGGACCGGGCAGTCCCCCGAAGCGGGGGGGAACCGTGGGAACCGCGGGAACCGGCGGGCCCGGNGGCAGAACCGGGCCTTGCGGNATGGAACCCGGCGGCGGTCCCGAGCCCAGGGCCGACGGCGGTGGGACCGGATTCGTGTATGGCGGAGGCGACAAGGCATGCCCCGGCTCCACCCCTGGTCCCCGGTGCAGTGGATACAGGATGGTCCGGTCAGGCCCGTCCGGGTCTGCATCGGGGCCGCTCCCTGGCCGCGGCAAGTCCGGCGGTGGCTCGGACACCTGCGACGCTTCGTTGTCGCCTTGGCCGGGGCTGGGCACGGTTCCTCCCGAGATGGGTGACAGGTGCGACCCCAGCGTAGGCCCCTCACCACCCGGATATGGGCGATGTCAGGCTACTGCGTCACAAATACTGCTCTATCACCACCCGCCCGGCCGAAGGCAAGCAGGCAAGATCGAATTCACAGCAAACGGCGCCCCGCCGTGTGGACGTGGCCGCGTCCCGGCGGCGTCCACCGCGACGTCAGGCCTTGGGCACCGGATCGAAATTACTCCACCATTCGTACAGGGCCGCCCCGTCGGGGCCGGTCGCCATGAAGGAGACCAACGTGGAGTTGTAGGACCAGAAGATGAAATGATCACCGTCACGTACGTTGCAGACGGCCGTGCCCTGGGTCGCACCCTCGTGGAAGTTCCAGGTAAAGACCTCGTCGCCGCCCTGCTCGCATTTGCCTCCGGTGGTGGTGACCAGGGACTTGCGCACCTCGACGTCGCTGTTCAGATCACTGGTGGTCGCGTAGGAGTAGGCGGCTACCACCTTCCCATCATCCGAGTTGCAGAACAACGACGCCTTGATGTGGCCGCCCTCGGCTTCGCTGTTGGGCTCGCAGTCCATCATCACGGACGAGTCGAGCTTGGCCAGCAGGGCGTGCTGCGCCGAGGTGAACTGCGCCGAGGGACTCACACTCGGACTCACACTCGGACTCGGACTCGGACTTGGCGAGGGCGATGACGATGGGCTTGTCGAGGTCGGCGAGGCGCTGGGGCTTTCGGACGCGGCCACCGTGCCCGGGTTGTCGGAACCTCCGGAGAGGAGCGCAACCGAAACAACGATCAGGAGGAGTGTCGCCGCCACCGCGGCAGCGATGATGGTGTTACGCCGACGTTGAGAGCCGCCGGGCCGGGGGGGCGCCCCCGGCGGCGGATAGCCTCCGTAACCGTCCGCCGCGGGGTAGCCCTGCTGCTGATAGCCCTGTTGGTAACCCGGCTGATAGTTCTGCTGATATGCCTGTTGCGGATAACTCTCCGTGGGATAGCCGCCGACGGGATAATCCTGGCCGTAGCCCTCGCCGGGTGGGTAGCCCCCACTGGGTGGGTGGACCGCCGTCGGGGGGTACTGATCGGTGCCGCGGTACGGATTCTGTGCGTACTGGTGCTGGGGGTGCTGGTGCTGGGGGTACTGGTGCTGGGGGTGCTGGTGCTGGGGGTGCTGGTGCTGTGCGTACGGATTCTGTGCGTACTGGTGCTGGGGGTGCTGGTGCTGGGGGTACTGGTGCTGGGGGTGCTGGTGCTGGGGGTGCTGGTGCTGGGAGTACTGTGCCGTGGGCGGGTAGCCGCCGGGCTGGTTGACGCCGGGTGCGCTGTCGCCGATCAGGTGGGTCTCGTCTTCGTCGCCGAACGGTGCCGAGCCCGCGGAGTACGGCGAGGCGGAATAGGAACCACCAGCGTTGCCGTCAACCCCTTGGGTCTGGGCGTCCGGGTCCTGGGGGCCTGGGCCCGGTGACTGCATGACGTCCTCCTGCGCTGCGCGAAGAGCGGCCCCTGCCCGCACTCGTGATCTTGCTGATCCCGCCGTGGTGCCGGGCGGTTCTCGCAACCGTCCATCTGTGTTAGAGCGGGACGGATCGCCCCGTTCGGCCCAGGTCGGGCTCGATGCTCGATGTTAGGAGCTTTGTGTTCGGAGGGGGATCCCGGGTCGTCTTGGAGACAAGGTGTCGGATCAGGCCGCGTAACGGATCACGATGTCGTCGACGATCATCTCCAGGAACGTCTGATCGACCGGGTCTCCGGTCAGCAGCACCCGTTGGAGGATGACGGCGGNTCCGAGTTCTATGAGTACCGTGCGGTCGACGTCCGGGCGGACCTCGCCGCGGGCGATCCCGCGTTCGATGATGGCTTCCGAGCTCGCCTGGCGTTGCATCCAGAGGCCGCGGCGCAGGGCGTCGCGCAGACCGGGATTGCGCGGCATCTCCGAGATCAGTTCCGCGAGGATCCGTCCCCGATCGCCGCGGATCGCGTCATGGAACGAGGTCAGGAACTCAAGGATGTCCAGGCGGAGGGAGCCGTTGTCGGGTGCCGGCATCCGCTGCTCGGTGAAGGCGTTGACCGCGTCCATCACCAGGGCGAGCTTTGACGGCCAGCGCCGGTAGATGGTGGCCTTGCCGGCTCGCGCCCGGGTGGCCACCCGGTCCATCGTCACACCGTCGTATCCGACCTCGGCCAGAAGGTCCAGGGTGGCGGTGCGGATCGCCTGGTCCCGGCTCTCGTCGCGAGGTCGGCCGCCGGGGTGCGACGACGCGAGCGAGAACGGGGTCACGACACACCCTCCAGGTTGCTGCGGACTGGACGGCGCTCCACGCGGCGTTCCCGGTAGCCGATGTGTCTCGCTGGATGGAGGGCTGTGGGCGCGCGGCGCCAGCCTGGCCCGCCGAGCGTAGCCCACCGGCGAAGGTTCGGGAACCGTTCGGTATCGGAACTGGGTTGTTCCCGACTTGTCCGCCGGGGACGGTGAGAGGGCGGAACGTCCTGTTCCGCTGTCGTGCCGTGTCGGCGGGCGTGTTGGGCGTCCGGGGTGGCGGCGATGCGCGGTGCGCCTGAAACGGCCGGTCCGGTGCCGGAGCAGGTGGCGGAATGCGCGCCGGGCCGGGGTGTCGGGCCGGTGGCCGCTGGTGCGGTCAGATCCGGCCCGCATGCTCCGGGATGTGCCGACGACCGTCCTGACGGGCTCCGCAGCTCGTGGCGGCCTTGGGGTGGTCCGGGTGGAGGAAGACCCACTTCTTGTAGGCCCAGAACCGGAATACGGTGCCCAGCCCGGTGCCGATGATGTTACC
This sequence comes from Frankia sp. Allo2, assembly GCF_000733325.1. Lineage (NCBI taxonomy): Bacteria > Bacillati > Actinomycetota > Actinomycetes > Frankiales > Frankiaceae > Frankia > Frankia sp. Allo2. The sequence continues at coordinate 140,878 of NZ_JPHT01000007.1, read as the reverse complement.
GAACAGGTTGAACGCAAGTACGCCCTTGAGATCGAGTACATAGCGTGCGAACCCGAGGCAGCCGAGCGCGATCAGCAACCCGACCGTATTCAGGATCACGAAGAGTGTGTACTCGCGACGTAGACCGGTTCGGGCGCGATGGTTGAACGACCATTGCCGGTTCCCGATGTAGGAAAAGGTGGCGGCGACCACCGTGGAGACGGTCTTCGCGCTGAGCGGACCCATTCCGAGAAGCGTGTGGCACAGGTTGGAGACGAGAAAGTCGATGGCGTAACACGCACCGCCGACCAGCCCGAACTTGCCCATCTCGTGGACGAGTACCTGCACCGGTGAGCGGGTCTGTCGGTGTCTCACCACGGGCGACCCCGATCGATATTTACCACCCAGAGAGAGTACCGGCTGCTCCCGGCCGCCCACCGTGCCACCCCCGTCGACGGTGGCGTGGTGGACATCCGCGGCGAGGCCGGCTCACCGGACATGATGCCGGACGTAGCGGTGAACGCGCCGGCGCGTGGTGGAGTCACCGGGTAGCTGTTCCCATCTCTACGCTAGGTGATGCCACCAATCCGGTGCGGCGGGCAACGTGAGTGGCACAACTTCGGCAAAAACTCGGGAACGTTGGCGAAGCTGGGCCCATGGACGGCATCCTGGCAGTTGGAGAGTGGGGACCATTGATCGGAAGGACGCATCATCATGATCCGCTCGAGTCGTTGGCCGAGCCGTTGATGCCGACGTCAAGGACCGATGACCACGTGGACACCGATGACCACACCGCTGTCGACCCCGTTGCCGATGTCCATGCAGACGATGTCCATGCGGACACCGTGCGCCCCGCGGATACGGTGAGCCCGGTGAGCGGCGCTGCCACGGCGACCGAACTCCTGCTGAGCTACGCTGCAGGTCACCCCGCCCGGCGGCGGGAGGCCGGGCTACCTGCCCTGCCCGGCGCGCGGCCGCGCCTGGGCGTCGCGGTGGTTGCGTGTATGGACGTGCGGATCCAGGTGGAGGCCTTGCTCGGTCTTGTCGAAGGTGACGCCCACATCCTGCGCAACGCCGGTGGTGTCATCACCCCGGATGTGGTCCGCTCGCTCGCCGTGAGCCAGCACGTGCTGGGAACGACGGAGATCATTCTTTTGCATCACACCGGGTGTGGTCTCGAAAGGATCACCGACGACGGGTTCCGGGACCAGTTGGAGTGCAAGACGGGCGTTCGTCCCGAATGGGCCGTGTATTCCTTTCCCGATGTCGAGGAGGACGTGCGCAAGTCCGTCAGGGTGCTGCGTTCGTCGCCGTTCCTGCAGTCCACCACCTCGGTACGCGGGTTCGTCTACCAGGTGGAGACCGGGGCACTGGTCGAGGTTCTGCCGTAGAGCGGTCCACGGCGGCGTGGGGATAGGCCGCATTGTCGGATCGTCGTCGGACCAAGCTTGCTCGGTCCGGTCGGTGGGTCACGCGAGTGGCCGTCCGAGCGCGTGGTAGATCCAGCCGGCATCCCGCCAGACCGCGGGATCCAGGACGTGCCGTCCGTCGATGACGATGGGTCTGCTGACGTGCGGCCGTAGGGCGGCCGGGTCGATCTCGCGGAACTCACTCCATTCCGTCAGGACCAGGACGATCTCCGCGCCTGCCACGGCCCGTATCACCGAGTCGGTGTAGTGCAGGTACGGATAGTGAATGCGGGCGTTCGGGATCGCCGCGGGGTCGTAGACGGACACGTGGCCGCCGGCGCGGTGCAGCGCGGTGGCCACGTCGAGGGCGGGCGAGTCGCGGATGTCATCGGAATTCGGTTTGAAGGCGGCACCGAGGACCGCCACCATCCGGCCCGTCGGCGAGCCCCCCAGCGCCTTGGTGGCCAGCGCCACCGTCCGCGTCCGGGCCCGCGTGTTGACGGCGTCGACCTCGGTGAGGAAGGCCAGCGCGGAGCCGACTCCCAGCTCGTCCGCACGGGCCTGGAAGGCACGGATGTCCTTGGGTAGGCAGCCGCCGCCGAAGCCGATGCCGGCCTGGAGGAACCGGGGCCCGATCCTGGGGTCGTGGGCCAGGGCGGCGGCGAGTTCGGTCACGTCCCCCCCGGTCATGTCGCAGATCTCGGCCATCGCGTTGATGAAGGAGATTTTCGTCGCGAGGAAGGCGTTCGCGGCGACCTTCACGATTTCGGCCGTGACGAAGTCGGTGACGATGACGGGTGTGCCTTCTTTGATCGTTCTGGCGTAGACCGTCCGCAGCCGTGCCTCGGCGGTGCCACCCGGGACGACCCCGAAGACCAGGCGGTCCGGCCGCAGGGTGTCGTCGACGGCGGACCCCTCCCGGAGGAACTCGGGATTCCACGCAAGTTCCGCGCCCGGGGCGCCGGCGGCAAGTCGTCCGGCCAGCCGGGCCGCGGTGCCCGTGGGAACCGTCGACTTGCCCACCACCAGCGTCCCGGGCCGCAGCCCGGCCGCGATCAGACCATTCGTCGCCGCCTCGACGTGGCGCAGGTCCGTCGCGCCGGAATCGGGCCGTTGCGGTGTTCCCACGCAGATGAAATGCACCTCGGCCCGGTCAACCGCCTCGGCGAGCGAACTCGAGAAGGTCAGCCGTCCCGCCTCCAGGTTCTTGCGGAGTAGCCCTTCCAGACCGGGCTCGAAGAAGGGCACCTCACCCGCGGCGAGCCGCTGCGTCCTGGTCGCGTCGATATCGACACCGATGACCTCGAAACCCAGTTCCGCCATGCACACGGCATGTGTCGCGCCCAGATAGCCGGTGCCGATGACGCTGAGGTGAAGAACCGGTGACGTGCTCACGTCTGAGTGACCTCCGCTGCACGTGGTAAAGACGGCCGCCGCGCTGCCCCAATTCTCNTTGGCCGTCGCGCCGTTCGATGGTCACGCCGTCTGTGAGCCGCCCGGATGTCGGGTATGGTCATTCCCCGGCCGCGGCCCGATACGGGGGTCGTACGGGTTTCACCCGAGGCGGGGGAGCGGCAGCGACCGGACCCCCGCGGGCAGTGGGCTGGGCGCGTGCCGCAGGACTGATCGGCCGACGGCGGTGATTTTCTCCGTCTCGATGCGCCGCGGGAGCGCGGCGCTGTCGAGATGCCGGCACAGCACGATCGACGAGCCTGCGACCAGGGGAGCAAGCAGCGAACCGACCAGGCCCTCGGTCGTGGCGAGCGGCGCGGTGAACAGCACCCGGTCCGCGGGTCCCAGGCCCCACGCCCCCGCGATCGCGGTACCCGCGCGCAGCAGCGCGGCCTGCCCAGGCGGCGCTGCCGGGGCGGCGAACCGATCGCCGTGCGGGGGCACCTCCGCGGCGTAGTCGAGAACCCCGGCGACGGGCCTGCGCATCCGACCACCCAGCGGGCGCAGTGACAGGGCCACGATCTCGTCCACCATCAGGCCGAATGCCTCGTCGAGCCGGTCCTCGGCCACGAACAGCGCGTCGAGGGGGGTCGCGACCGGGAGCTCCCCGCCGGCCTTCTCGGCGTCCCCGCCGTCCTGCTCGCCGGCTGCGTCCCGGACGAGGACCGCGTCCATCCCGGCCGACCAGGTGGCGAGCAGGATGACCGAACTGAGCCAGTGCGTCGGCAGGTGGACGCCGACCCGGTCACCGATGCCGAGGCCGAGCGTGTCGACCAGCATGTTCGCGGTCTTCGCCACCCAGTTGTCGAAGGTGGTCGCCGAGAATTCCACGCGTTCGCCGGTCGCGTCGTCGTAGAAGGTGACCAGCGGGCGGGCGGGATCGGTGGCCAGCCGGTGCGCGAGGACGGACGCGATGCCGCGANCCCCCGCCGCGGGTGCGGCGTCGGCGTCCGCGGCCNGGCCAAGCAGCGTCCGTGCGGCGACCAGCCGCGGCACGGAGGCGCTCATGGCGTGCACGAGGGGTCGGAGGGAACGGGACCGACCGGAGCGGCCGCGGTGCCTGTGGTGCCGCCGACGCCGGCCCCGCCGGCCGCCGGGGTCGGCGTCGCGGTGCCGCCGATCGTGGTCGCCCGGGTGTCACCACCGGCGGCGGTCGAGGTCGTCGAGATCCTCGTGCCGACGGTTGCCGCCGCGCCCGGCAGCCCACCGCTGGGCAGGCCGGAGCTGGGCAGGCCGGTGAAGGTGGATCCGAGGACGAGGACGAGGCCGGCCCCGGAGCGGCCGGCGTCCGCGACGATCCGGCTGCCGGGGATCGTCGCCGCCAGGGTGCGTGCCGCAGCCTCCTGGCCCGGGGGATGGCGTACCTCGGTCAGAGTCTGGCGGGTCGATGTCGCGGCGGTCATCGGCCCAGTGAAGCCGCGTGCCCGCAGTCCGTCGACCGTGCCGGTGGCGAGTCCGGCACGTCCCGAGGCGTTGCGGACGGCGGCGATCGAGACCTGGGCGGGGTCGAGAGTTCGCTGTGCGGGAGGCTTGGTGCCCGCGGGCAGCAGCGGAGCGAGGACCTGGTCGAGGCCGGCCTGATCGACGATGAGTACGGCCCCGTGCGGGGGAATCGAACCCAGGTCGTCAACCGCGCCATCGGAGCGCAGCGCGATGTGCGTAGGGACTGTCACGAAGTGAATTCTTCCCGGACCCAGCTCGCTGACCCGCTTCGCGAGCTTGAGCATCGCGGTCTGGTCGAGACCCTGGTCGATCCGCAGCGCGCTGCCGACCGCACCGATCAGTGAAGTGATCTTGGCTGGGTTGGTGAGCACTCCGCTGCTGGTCGCTGTCGCCAGCAGCTTGGAGAGGAACTGCTGCTGGCGCAGAATGCGAAGGCGTTCGTCCCCGAGCGCGTAACGGGTCCGGACGAAGGCCAGCGCCTGATCACCGTTGAGACGGTTCTCGCCGAGCCGTCCGCTCCATCCCGACATCGAGTCGTGCAGGTTGCGGGTGCTGCCGTTCGGTAGGGGCGTCACGCACACGCTCACGCCTCCCACCGCGTCGGTCATCGTCTTGAAACCGGCGAGATTGATCGAGATGGTATGGTCGATCTTCAGGCCGGTCAGGGACTCCAGCGTGGTGACGAGACCGGGGACGTCCGCCAGCCCGAGCACCTCGGTGAGCTTCGACCGGCCGTCGTGGGCGGTGGCCTTCTCCCGCGGCACCACCGGGACGAGCATGTCCCGGGGGAAGGACAGTAACGTGGCCGAGCCGTCCTTGCCGAAGTGGGCGATGATGGTGGTGTCGGACCGGACGCCGTCCACCACGCCGTACTCACCCCCGGTGCCCTCCCGGCTGTCGTCGCCGAGCAGCAGGACGTTCTCCTCGCCGTCCGCGCTCGCCGGGCGGGCACCCTCGATGTCCCAGTCGACGCGCGTGACGGCCTTGTCGAACTGTCGGTAGGCGGCCCACCCGATGGTGCTCAGACCGAGAACCAGCACGGACAGCAGAGCGACGGCTCCAACGGACAGCCGTCGCAGCGGGGAGCGGTGGCGACGGGGCCCACGTGGGTCCAACGCGGACGGCAGGGCCGGCGGGCGCATGGTATCGGGGCTCACCTGAGTCGAAAGCCCTCCTCGTTCAGGCGGCCGGGGCGGGAGAACCCCCGCCGGAACGCATGCCGCGGCCGTCGTGGTCGTGATGTGGCAGCCGTGTCCGTCTAACTGGACGTTCCGGACGGCCAAGACGTTGCCATGACAAGCACGGATGTTCGCGGCGGGGTTGATCTCGTCTCCGGCCGTAGTGCGGACGGCGCGGAATGTGATCGGACGGTCGGGTGAACGATCAGTCAGCCGGCGGTGAGTCAGACGGCGAGCGGTTAGTACGTGCACCCCGAGGTGAGATCCGCGGCCGTTGACGGTGAGGCGGGAGGCGGGTCCGCCGTAGCGGACCCGCCGGTCGCCCCNGCGGCTGTGCCGGNACCACCGGTCGATCCGGCGCCCCCGGCCGCTGGACTCGGGTTCACCCCGTTGTAGGACGTGCCCAGGACGAGGGCGATGTGGCCGGCGGGGACGGAGGCGTCCGCGCGCAACCGGCTGCCGGGCACGTCGGCCTGCACGGCATGGGCGGCGGCCTGTTCGCTTGGGCGGTAGCGCACCTGCGTCGTCTCCACCACGCCGGCCTGCCACGTCTGCGGCGGGCCGACCCGGAAANCGGCCTGCCGCAGCGCCCCGGCGGCCTTGGCGGCGAGGCCCCCCACTCCGGCGCCGTTGTAGACGTCGATCAGCACCTGCGCCGGGTCGACCGTCGGAGTCGGTGCCGGGGTAACGGAGGACTCCCGCGTGTCACGGGCCCGCCCGCGCAGCGGAGCGAGGAACTTCTCCAGCGTCTCGGGGTCGTAAAGCTGCACGGAGCCGAACCTCGGCAGCTCCCCCACGGCGTTGCCGCCCTCGGCCGGCGTCGGGGTGTGTACGGGGATCGTCTCGAACCGGATCTGATCGGCGGACATCCCGCGCAGCCGTGTCGCGAGCGCGCGCATGTCGTTCATGCTGGTGCCGTCATCGACGGTGAGCGCCCTGGTCGCGGCCTGGAGCAGGTTCTCCAGCCTGACCGGGTTGGCGAGCACCCCGGTCGTGGTTGCCTGGGTGAAGACGGCGCCGATGAACTGCTGCTGACGGCGGATGCGATCAAAATCGTTGTCGGGTAGGCCGTGGCGTTGGCGGACGAAGGCGAGTGCCTGCTC